>JASLFS010000073.1 GCA_030150505.1 Vitreoscilla sp.
CAATTGATCCTCTATAGCTAAAGTATGAGGACGACCTGATTTCTTTTTAAGTGATTCTGCTTTTTCTAAAACATCGACCATTTCAGTAAAAACTGGTCGAGGTACACCAACCAAGCGCTTAAATTCAGAATCTGAAAAACGATTTAATTTCTGATATCTCATGAAATTTATATTGAGGTGGTTTTTACTTTCGCAAGAGGTCTATTGCTTCAAACTCAGAAGAGGCTATTAAGCTCTTTTCTTTATGGGATTGTAGACTGGCATAAAAAGCAACTTGAATTGAGTTGGTTTTCTCAATCAATATTGAACTAAAGATTACAGTAGTAATCTTTAGTTCAGTAGTTATTTATTTTTAATGATGAATAAAAAAATCATTTTGTCTTTCAAAGTAATTGTATTCTACAATATGTAATTTCTTATCTATTAATAATCTTATACTTAAAAGAAATATCAATAGTCATACTTGTAACAGATAGCTGTTGTCATCATTAGTCAAAATACATCAAAACATTAGCAGAGCAATTTGATGACTATATCTAATACAAAACAACCGAATATTTTATTAATCGTAGCAGATGATCTTGGATTCTCTGACATTGGTGCATTTGGTGGTGAGATTAATACGCCATATCTGGATGACTTGGCTTATCAGGGATTACGTTTAACCAACTTTCATACCGCTTCAGCATGTTCTCCAACACGTTCTATGTTGTTGTCAGGAACCGATCACCATTTGGTCGGGTTAGGGACTATGGCTGAGAAGGTTGCACCTGAGCATGAGGGTAAAGAAGGTTATGAGGGATATTTAAACCATAAAGTAGCTGCTTTACCTGAGTTGTTGCAGGATGCAGGATATTACACAGTAATGTCAGGTAAATGGCATTTAGGAAAGACACCTGAACATTTTCCAAATCAGAAAGGTTTTGAACGATCATTTGCATTGCTTCCAGGTGCAGCAAATCATTATTTATTTGAAACGCTATTGCCTGATGAAGAATTACCACGCTTACTGAGATCGACTAAAGGGCTATATAGTGAAGATGATCATTTTGCAGATGAGCTTCCAAAAGACTTTTATTCATCAGATTATTTTACAGACCGTCTGATTGAATTTATTGGAGATAATGAACGCCGAGCAGATAGGCCATTTTTTGCATATCTACCATTCTCAGCGCCACATTGGCCATTACAGGCACCAAAGGAGGATGTTGATAAATATGCTGGAGTTTATGATCAAGGGCCAGCAGTTTTACGTGAACAGCGTCTCGAGCGGTTAAAAGCACTTGGGTTAGTAGAGCAGGATGCCACAATTCATCCTGTATTAGCACGTACTCCATACTGGGATGAGTTAGATGAGGAAGGACGCAAATGTTCAGCGCGCATCATGGAAGTCTATGCAGGTATGGTCGATCGTATGGACCAAAATATTGGGCGTGTTGTTGAATATTTGAAATTAACAGGCGAGTTAGAAAATACCATTGTAATTTTCCTGTCGGATAATGGTGCTGAAGGTGCGCAACTTGAAGCATTGCCAGCATTTGGTCCAAATCTGAATCAGGTGATCGCGGACTACTACGATAATTCACTTGAAAATATTGGCCGTGGTAATTCTTATGTCTGGTATGGAGAGCACTGGGCACAAGCAGCAACAGCACCATCCCGATTGTATAAGGCACATACTAGTGAAGGTGGTATTCGTACAGTTTCCTTTATTCGTTATCCGGGCTATGAACGTCAAGGTGAAATCAGCCATGAGTTCCTGACAGTTATGGATTTACTACCAACCTTGTTGGATCAATTGTATATTCAACACCCAGGCCACAGTTATAAAGGCCGTACACTAGCTCCTTTGCGTGGTAGAACGATTCTTCCTTATTTACAAAAGCAGCGTGACTATATCCATAAGGAAGATCATGTCACAGGCTGGGAGTTGTTTGGGCAACGTGCATTACGTAAAGGAGATTGGAAAGCATTATTTATTCCTGCACCAAATGGTCCGAATAAATGGCAATTATTCAATCTGAAAGATGATCAAGGGGAGATCAGAGATCTGGCGGAAGAATATCCGGAGAAGCTCCAGGAATTATTAGATCATTGGGCTGTATATGTTAAGGAAAATGGTGTTGTTGAAATAGCAGTACCCCGTAATCCATTGATTGATAATGCTTCTAAACCATTACAAGTCGCTTAAATATTTTATTGCTATCTCAATGCAGCTTTAGGCTGCATTTTTTATTCATGATTTCTTATATTTAAAAATCATATTTACAAATAAAGATTATGGAAAATGTTTGTCTCAATACAGACAGTCATGTTTAAGATGCCCACCTAATATAAGTCTTAAGATTCAGGAATGGATAGCGAGCTAAATAAGGCTAAGCAAGATCGAACACCAGAATCTAAAAATGACCTTGAATCAAAGGTTTGAGCCTAATCTAACCAATATTTGCACAAGCTATGTCAAAAACAATTTCTCAAACACTGGTTGAAGAAAAACAATACAGTACAGTTTTGCAAAAAATCATAGCACTTAATGCCCAATTGAGTGAACTGTTACGACCTTGGCTAGTGCCTTTTGCCATTTTTGTGTTGTGGTGGTTTGCAAGCGAAGCTCATTGGATGCCTGCACAAATTCTGCCAACTCCACGTGATGTTGCACAACGAGCTTTGGAGTTATTCCAGGCAGATTTGTTGAACCATTTGGCGATCAGTTTACAGCGTTTATTCACCGGGCTGATTACCGGTGTTATTGCAGGTTTCTTGATTGGTATTGCATTAGGTTATAACACTTTGGCGGATAAGCTGATTTCACCGATATTTTATGCTTTATCACTCATTCCTACTTTAGCATGGCTCCCTATACTCATGATGTGGTTGGGGATTGAAAACGCATTGAAAATTTTTCTAATTTTTAAAGCGACTTTAATTCCTATCGTCATTCATACCCATAGTGGTGTCAGAGACATACAACCACAGCTTAAAGAAGTGGCATTAACACTACGTTTAACATTTTTGCAAAAATTACATAAGTTAATTTTGCCAGCAGTATTACCTGCGTTTATGACTGGATTGCGTTTAGCAATAGCAGCTTCTTGGACTACCTTGATTGCAGTGGAATTAATGGCTTCTTCTGAGGGAATTGGCTACCTGATGGTGCAAGGACGTCAACTGTTTCAACTGGATATTGTCTTTGTTTGTATTGCAGTTATTGCACTGATTGGTGTGGTTTTGGACCAGATATTCAACCGTCTGGAAAGGAGAGTCATTCGCTGGCCAAATAGTGCATTGACGGCTTTGGTCAAGCCTAAAGCGACAGGTATATGGAGTACAGTTGTATTAAAACTCATTTTACCAGTGTCATTAGCTATATTGTGGTGGGTTCCAGGGCAATGGTCCTGGGTCTCAAATGAAGTTTTGCCAGCACCAGAATTAGTATTTGAAGCACTTATCGCCGGTTTAAAAAACGGATCAATCTCTGTAGCACTACACAATACTATCTATCGGGCTTTATTGGGCCTGGTCATTGGCGGTGGGTTAGGAATTCTGACAGGCCTTATTTTGGG
>JASLFS010000081.1 GCA_030150505.1 Vitreoscilla sp.
TTTTAGGCCTGCTTTTGCTTTATATCTAGCTGAAGATGTTTTGGCTTTTTCACGAGAGCAAGAGTTTGTTAATAGGCGTGTGTTAAATGATACAAAGAGTACAAAATTTTATTCAATTCGTGTGGTGAAAATATCCAAGCCTGGGGTGGAAGAAGAGATCTTGCCGATGGAGGATGGCGAGATTATGTATTCTCCATTAAATATCATGTTATCTGCTGGTAATAGTGATGTTTTTAAAGTATTTTATAATGGTGTAGACGATGATATTGAACGTTATTATAAATTAATTATTACTGAGTTACCTATTCAATCAGATTTAAAAAAAGAGAACGATAAAGATCGACAGCTATATTTATTTAGTCAAGTTTCAATTGCTAGTTACTTGGTAGTTGAGCCTAAGGATAAGAATTTTTCTTATAACTATGATAAATCTACGGGGTTATTTGAAAATACTGGTAATACTTACATTAGGTTGTTATTGCATGAGGGTTGTGAAAAGAATTCCCATAGGGAAATTTATGATATTTTACCAGGGGAAAGTATTAAAAGCTTATTATTAAAAGAAAATAATCGTTCTTTTATTGTCCAGACTAATCGATATATTGTTTTAAATAATTCGTGTTTATAGTGTAGCGGTTAAAAATTATATAGCTTGTTCAATATAAGATTTTAAATGTGTTTTTTAAAAGTAATTGAAGCTAGGGGTTGGGGTGCAGTTAAAAATTTAATTAATCTGTAAGTACAAATATGGTGGATATTACTGATAGTAGACTCATTATATTTTGAGGTACACATGAGGATATTTCTCATATTGAGTTAGAAGTTAGCCATAATCCAATATATATTATTTTAACCAATTGGTATAATGAGATTTTTGCTTTATTGAAGTGATAAATACATATAAATATTATTGTTTAATTATCTGAGATTAAGAACATTTAAGTTGAAATGAAAAGGACTGAATTTGATAATATCTCGAATTCAGTCCTTTTTGATTTTGATATCAGTTGCTAGATGTTTAGTCGTTTAGCGTTGAAATATCTGCAACAGCATTAAACAAGCCCGCTAATTTAGCTAGTAAATTTAAACGGTTTTGCTTAACTTGTGCGTCATCAGCCATAACCATAACATCATCAAAGAATTGATCGACAATGTTTTTTAAGCCCGCTAATTCACTAAGCGCTTGAGTGAAGTTTTCTTCAGCCAAGGCTTTGTTAATGTGAGGAGTGGTGCTTTCAATGGCGCCGAACAAGGCTTTTTCTTCTGCTTGAGTTAACAACTCTGGTTTAACAGCAGAAAGCTCTGCATCGGCTTTTTTCAATAAGTTATGAACACGTTTGTTAGCAGCGGCTAAAGCAGAAGCTTCAGGCAAGGCTTTGAAGTTTTGTACTGCTTGTAATTTTGCTGTTAAATCATTCAATGTTTGTGGGCGTTTTGCTAAAACAGCAGCCACGACATCTTGTTCAAAATTTTGATTTAATAAAACAGCCAAACGAGCTTGCATGAAATCAGCCACTTCATTGACAGTTTTTTCATTGAGTAAACCGTCTGCAAATGATTTAAATGTAAAGCTTAATAGTTCATGTAAGTTTAAATCGTATTGCATTAACATGCGCAGCACGCCCAAAGACGCGCGGCGTAATGCGTAAGGATCTTTGTCACCTGTAGGAATTAAGCCAATGCCCCAAATACCGACAATGGCTTCTAATTTGTCTGCTAATGCAACGGCAGTTGCTACTTGGCAACTTGGTAATGCATCGCCTGCAAAGCGTGGCTGGTAATGTTCTTCAATCGCTTGTGCCACGATATCGGCTTCACCATCATGTTGAGCATAGTACTTACCCATTGTGCCTTGTAGTTCAGGGAATTCGCCAACCATATCTGTTACCAAGTCAGCTTTTGCTAAAGTGGCTGCTCGTTTGGTTGAATTAATATCCGCACCAATGTGGTTGGCAATAAATTCACTAATGGTAACTAAGCGTGCTATGCGCTCTTCTTGAGAGCCAATTTTATTGTGATAAACCACATTGGCTAATTTTGGCAAGCGACTTTCAAGACTGTGTTTTTTATCTTGTTCGAAGAAGAATTCTGCATCAGCCAAGCGAGCACGTAAAACACGCTCATTACCTTGAATAATATTGCTGGAATCTGCAATTTTAAGATTAGAAACCAATAAAAAACGATTCATTAATTGGCCATTGGCATCAAGTAATGGAAAGTATTTTTGATTCTGTTGCATGGTTAAAATTAAGCATTCTTGTGGTACCGCTAAAAAATGCTCTTCAAAGCCAGCTTCTAAAACAGCAGGCATTTCAACCAAAGCGGTTACTTCGTTTAATAAGTCTTCATCCATAGCGCAAGTTGCATGAAGTGCGTTGGCTTTTGCTGTTAAATCGGTCAAAATTAAGTTTTTGCGTTTGGCAAAATTCGCAATCACTTTACCTTCTTCAGCCATTTTGTTTTCGTATTCATTGGCGTGGTTAAAGGTGATTTTGTTTTCGCTTAAGAAGCGGTGACCTAAAGTCCAGTTTTGACTGGTTAAACCAAGCACTTCACCATCGACCAATTCTGATCCATGCATAATCACTAGCCCATGAACAGGGCGGACGAAGGTATGCGTGCTAGAACCCCAGCGCATCACTTTTGGTATTGGCAGTTTTTTCACTGCTTGCGCCAAAATATCGCCAATAATAGCGCTTAAAGATTGTCCTGCTTGTACGAATTCATAAGCATAAATATCTTGTTTGCCGTCATTGATGATTTTTAGATTGCTGACTTCTGTGCCGCATGAGCGTGCAAAACCTTCTAGGGCTTTGGTTGGCTGTCCATCTTTCATACCAGCTTTAGTTGAAGGACCTTTTCTTGTCATTTGTTGGTCTTCTTGAATGGCCAGTACATCAGCAATTTCTACAGCTAAGCGGCGAGGGGATGCAAAAGCAGTATAGCTAGCATTGTCATCAATGAATTTTGCTTTAATAAGCTGTTCTACGATGGAATTGGCTAAGCTTTCTCCTAGGCTATTAAGCGCTTTAGGAGGTAATTCTTCTGTACGCAATTCAATTAATAATGTATCGGTACTCATGAGTGTCTTTCGTTGTTTGACTGTCTGTTTGTAGGCAGTCGAGTTAGTATCTTGGGGCTTATTGTGGTGTTTTGATTAATGGGAAGCCTAATGCTTCTCGTGAAGCCACAAATTTTTGGGCAACTTGGCGGCTTAGAGTGCGTACGCGACCGATATAGGTAGCGCGCTCCGTTACCGAAATTGCACCACGAGCATCCAGTAGATTAAATGTATGGCCAGCTTTTAGAACCAATTCATATGCAGGTAACACCAAAGATTGATCTTCAATGTCTAGCAAACGCTGTGCTTGTTTTTCATAATGATTGAATTGCTCTAATAACCATTGCACATCACTGTATTCAAAGTTGTAAGTTGATTGTTCAACTTCATTTTGGTGGTATACATCACCATAAGTGATGGTTTGACCATCTAATGTTTTTGCCCAAACTAGGTCATAAACATTCTCAACGCCTTGTAAATACATGGCTAAACGTTCAATACCGTAAGTAATTTCACCTAAAACTGGTGTGCAATCAATGCCACCAACTTGTTGGAAATAAGTAAATTGGGTAACTTCCATGCCATTTAACCAAACCTCCCAGCCAAGACCCCAAGCGCCTAGTGTTGGATTCTCCCAGTCATCTTCAACAAAGCGAATGTCATGCTCCAATGGAGAAATGCCTAATTCACGTAGTGAGTCTAGGTATAGTTCTTGAATGTTTTCAGGAGCTGGTTTTAAGGCAACTTGAAATTGATAATAATGTTGTAAGCGGTTTGGGTTTTCGCCATAACGACCATCGGCAGGTCGGCGGCTAGGTTGTACGTAAGCAGCAAACCAAGGCTCTGGACCTAAAGCACGTAAGCAGGTTGCGGGATGACTTGTGCCAGCACCAACTTCCATGTCGAAAGGTTGTAATACCACACAACCATGTTGTGCCCAGTAGGTTTGTAACTTAAAAATAATTTCTTGAAATGTCAGCATGGTATACGACTTTTGATTTGCTAAATATAAAGTCTTTCATTTTACTGCTTAGTCAGGTAATTGTGTAGTGTGGATGGATAAGAAGAGGAATTTGATATGTTACTGGTGTGCATTATGTCTATGAAGATGAAAACATAAGGGGTTTTCTTGTTAGATAGACGCAAAAAAAGCATCCCTTGGGATGCTAATTCTGGCGCGGCGGACGGGACTCGAACCCGCGACCCTCGGCGTGACAGGCCGATACTCTAACCAACTGAGCTACCACCGCTAAAACTGGTGGGTGATGACGGAGTCGAACCGCCGACATTCTGCTTGTAAGGCAGACGCTCTACCAACTGAGCTAATCACCCTG
>JASLFS010000030.1 GCA_030150505.1 Vitreoscilla sp.
AAACAAAATATTTTTTGCAAAATCAACAAAATTCCCAGGTATACCAAAGATATCATATGTTTATTTTTTTATCCAAAACCCCAAAAAAAACAACAACAAATCGACTCTAAATAATATTTCCGATAAAACAATAAGAACATCTTCGTATTGCTTACCTTTCATGTCCAAAATTAAGCTGTATTTGCTTTTAATAAAATTTAAATCCCTTAACTGGTAATAAAAATTAGCAATATCTAGCTTACTTCGATAATAAACATATATTTTTTCTTCTATTTGGTTATAACTAATAACCAATATTTCATGATTAACCTTATATTCAATGTACAATGACTGGTTTAAATAAATACCAATCTTTGAAAAAGAATATTTTCCTTTCTCCTTAATTTCCCTCTGCATTTTGGCTAGCATTTAATACCCTACTGTTTAATGGTCAATAAACTTTTTGACAATCCGCTGGGATGAATGACCATCACAGCTAATCATAAACTTTTCTTTAAATTGACATTTTTTCTTATCATAATTAGCCATTCTGATTTCAGCCTGATTTATCGCATTCATTAAGCTGGCTGTGTCATATACAACATCCCCATAAACATAAGTTTCATAAGGATAATAAAACCCTCGTTCATCAAAATAACTCTCTAAGTCATAAGGGAAATAAATGATTGGCTTATTCAATAAACTATATTCAAAAATCAATGATGAATAATCTGTAATTAAGGTATCTGCAAAAATCATCCATTCATTTACATTTTCTTTTGAATCCAAAATCAATACTTTATTTTTAACGCTATCGGGTATCGCTGGTATTATTTTCTCAACCACGGGATGCAATTTAATAATAATTCTTACCTGATCTGAAAGTTTCCCTACTTGCTCCCAATCAATTGGTAAATGAAATATTTTTCTTTCTAAAGCATCTCCCCTAAAAGTTGGGGCATATAAAACATTATATGTTTGCGATAAATAGGGATATTTTCTTAAAATATTATCTTTTATAACTGACATTTTTTTATTATCAAAAAACAAATCAGTCCTAGCCACGCCAAGTGCCAAAACATTCGTATCTGAAGCATTAAAAGCACTTTTATAATGATTTACTAAGTGATCAGAACTAATAATCACTTGTGTATAAAATGCATGTGCTTTCTGTTCAAATTCTTCTGTATTGGAGTCTTTTAGGCACAAAGCATCATGAGCAAATTGTTTAAAAGCACCGCATGCGTGCCACAACTGAATAATATTGGTTTTAGAGGAAAATAAAAGCCCATAATATTGGTTGTAATAATCCTCTAAAAAAATTGTTTTAGCCGTAGCCGAATGAAAATACCTCAATAATAAAGTTGATGTTTTTTTTGAGTTATTTAAAAATTTATATATTTTATATTTCTTAAAACTCTTGTCTTTTTTAAGCTCATTTAATATGAATGAAAAATTATCCTTCATGGGTTTCCCACTATTAGTGGAAAAAATAATTTTGTTTTTATTAACTGGAAACAGCTTAAAAAACGGAAATAAATATTTCTTAATGAAACCAACTTTGTTTTTATTAAAATATGCGAAAAATCTTTTTTTAGGCGATAAATATAAGAAATATAAATATGCCTTTACAACATTGGACTTAGCAATTAAATAACTATCATCCCATCTTGTCCCGTAATGATTAGGCTTAGCAAAATATGCATACACGCCTTGGTCAAACTTATCGAAAATACAAGATAGAAAATTTCTATAGGCCAAAAAAGCCTCGTAGCTACTAATATAAAATATGTTATCGTTTAATAGCCGTATAAAAAAATAACGAAATGCGGGAATGGAACTAACAAATAATTGATCCTTATCGGCAATAATTTTTGTTAACTCATTAAAAGCCATCGCCTGCTGATTGGGCTGAAACTTCATGATTCTAATTAGTAAAGGCCATAAATCAGAGTTGATTGCTCGCTCATAATAAACCATTAAATTTTTTCGTTTATTCTCTTCATCAAACCCAGATGCATTATTAATCATGGTAATTCGTTGTATGACTGCAATCATGTCTGATAAATACTCAAAAGCTTTACCATCCCTTTGTTGCATGACTGATAATTCTGAGTCGCTTTCATCTCTTTCTCGATACAAATAAACGCATGCACCTACAGAGTAAATCACGTTTGCTTTCAATAAAACTTCAAAGAAAAGCACCTGATCTTCTGCATATTTAATGTTTTTTGGAAAGCTTTGCGTATTTTCTAATATTTTTCTTGAAAAAAGCTTACCAGCTGGCCCCAATGAATAATACAACTCAGTATTAACCAATATATCCTTGAATCCCTCATTAAATATACCTAACTGAACATGTCGTTGTAGAAACCACTCTCCTTGCTTGTTAAATTTTTTAATCCCACCATAAACATAATCTGCTTTTCTTTCTATCGCTGCTTCCCACAATAAATCAATTGCCCCATCGACAATCAAATCATCGGAATCAACAAATGTAATGTATTCTCCTTTTGCTAGTTTTAATCCATTATTTCTAGCTGAAGAAACACCTTGATTTTCTTGCTTTATAATTATGAATCGCTCATCTCCATCTACCGCTTGGTAAACTGTCTTTAAAGTAGAGTCCTCTGAGCCATCATCAATCAAAATAACTTCCAATGAACATTTATTTTTTTTTAAACTCTCAATGGTTTCCGTAATTAAGTTTTGAACGTTATACATAGGCACAATAACGCTAACATTAACTTTATAATTTTCTTTCGACTCCATAATTATTTTTTGCTACTTTAAACTTTCATTTCGATATACAAGACAAACCACTTATCAATATGCTGACTATTTAGATGAATCTCACTGCTTACTTGCTTAAATAAAAATATTTATACTCAAATATTCACCTACAAAAAATTATTTCTAATATAGATTTATCTTAATCATCTTATTTCAAGACAAATAAACTACAATGTCATACAAGAGAACGCATTGATGCCGACAATAGGTTTGATAATAATAAAATATGGGTAAATATATGCCGAAAGTAAGTC
>JASLFS010000058.1 GCA_030150505.1 Vitreoscilla sp.
TATTGAATTGATCGCGGCACGTCAGTTTTATGTGGATCAAGCGGTGCGTTTTAAGCGTTCGGTACAGGATGTGCAATCACCTGAACGTGTTGAAGCGGTGATTAGTAAGATTCGTCAGCAAGCGACGGAGCAAGGGGTAAATGCAGATATTGTGGAGCGTTTATACCGCGATATGATTCAGCATTTTATTCAGCGTGAGTTGAAAGAGATTCGACCTTAACTTTTAATTTTTGAAATTAGGTTAATGTTATTAATGAAATTTTTAATACCACCAAATGAAAAGTTAACGATTTAATTTACATTTTGAAATTTTATTAATTTTTTATTTTGCTATTCTGTGTCCAATTATAATAATTGGAACTAGTATGACTAGCCCTACTTTTTTGCATGAATTGCCAGAAGAGCAGTTAAAGAAACTTTCACAAGAAGAAATCCAAAAGATTCAGCAAGCTGAGAAAATATATTGGGATACTAAGCCATACACTAAATATTATGCAGCTTTTAACGGTGCAAAAACAAAAAAAGGTGGATTAGTGCGTGCTTCTAATTATACCTATAAAGTGAAAGATGTTTCTCTAGCTCTTATTGGTGATGAAGCCATCTATACAGATGGCTCGATATCAAAAATCATCTCTGGGGCAGGAGCTATGTTTAGTGTTGATGGTAGATCAGCCGCTCTTATCGGATCACCATTGGAAAATGGCGATGAAATCATTGATAGTCCAATCACCTCCCATGTTTTACGCTTATATCATGATGCAATAATCCCTGAAGGTTTCATGATCTCTATGTTTGGAGACTCTGAAAATGTCTAAAGGTTTTGGTATACACGGATCTACAACTAGTCATGGCGGCACTGTCATATCCAGTCAATCTCGAAGCTCACAAATGGGAAACTTATTTCTTCGAGCTGGAGATGGTTTCGCCTGTCCAAAATGTAAAACCTGGTCTACTTTGATTAAGAGTAATGACCATGTGATTTTTGATGGGAAGGCTGTGGCTTATGTTGGTGATAAGTTCACTTGTGGAGCTACGTTGATGCCAAAGCAGAGTTTTGTGGTTGGTACCAGTGGTGGAGCTAACTTAGCTTCTTCTATATCTACAAAAAATATACCTATCATAAATAGCTTGGTTGAAAATACATCGAAAGAAATACACAAAATTCAATTCAAAATTATAGATGAAGACACTGAAGAAACACTTTCAGAGATGTTGTATGAACTTTATAGCAAGGAATCAGGAGAATTATTGGTTCAAGGCTATACAGATAAAAATGGCATGACAGCTATTTATGAGAGTGAACATCGACCAGAAGCTATCGAACTTATAACAATTGATTTGTCGAAAACATTAGAACCATTATAAATAATATTTAGGAAAAAAAATGAGTGATACTGGCCGTTTAATTTATCATAGTAATTATGATAAAACTCCTATCCAAGCTCAAGCAGCAGAACGGATTGACTTAAAAGGAACTGTCAATATGTGTCGAGCTGATGATGGCTTTCTTACAGCATGTGAAGGTTGGCAAAACTTAATTAAAGTGAAGCAGATAGTACCTTATACTTTTTGTATCCCCCAACATCTTTGGGATCATATAAAAAAACGGCAACCTTTTGAATATGATATGGCTTTAAGATTTGGTTTAGAGTTTGATTTAAGAAAAATAGAGAAAGATACGCCTGGATTTATTTATACGGAATATTTCCACACAATGATGTACCTCAAATTTGCTACATATCTTGTTAGCGTAACCAAAGATAAAGCATTAATAGCAGCCACAGAACTATTGAAAGATACCTTTAAAATTCGCGTCGCTGCACATTATAAAAATAAAGAAGATATCATTCAGCTTACATCAGCAGGGTATGGTATGTTTTCAAAAGCAGAATATGTAGGCAAAGCTGGTCAAAATCTAAAAAATGGTGGTCCTTTTATGATTAGTGAAAGATTATATATAATGATTTTTGGGAAAAAATGGAATAATCAGGCATATACTCTGGCTGTCTCAGAAGGTTATAAAATTCCTAGAAAGGAAGAATTTGAAAAATTTGATGGAACATATTATTAATGAAAAAAATTGTACTTCTATTAATTTGTTCTCTTCTTCTTTCTTCTTGCTCTAATGCTAAGAAAAGTACGATCAATGAAGATGAATTAAATAAACAAATCATACAAACAAAGATTATGTCTATTTCTAGCAGTTTAGAATCGGCAAGCTTTATATATAGAGCGGCATACAAAAATGCAGAAAAAACATCTGAAATTAATGATCATTTATATCTGTATGCTTTGAGTGAAATTGAGTCCCTTTTTGATACCTTTAATATGGGTAGTCTGAATTACGAGAAAGATATTAAAAGTTACAAACTCATATCAGGGGATGCTATTGATTCAATATGTATTATGAATAAATTTTTGAAAAAATATCAAAGCAATTTAGGGATGAAAGAGTTAGCTAAAAGATATGATAAAACTTTGGATAAAACTTTATCATTGCAAAGCGAATACTTAAATTTATTAGAAAATGATCCAGATTTAATAAATGGTTCTCAATGTTTAGAGTTGAATTAACTTATTAAATTTATAATTCGTTTATATATACCTACCAGTAGTGAAAAATGATGAAAATAGAATTATTCCCAGTATAACTGTAAGATTATTTAAAGCTTAGATTATTAAAAGCAATGGAAATGCAAGAAAATTGCGTTAAAGTCAAAGCTAGTAAGCAGACTGTTGGGATATATGACGTCAAAACCAGTAAATTAAACTCCAGTAAAGTTGGTAAACAGATATGGACTCGCTACCACACTAATAAAAAATTACTTTCTAATGTTAGTTGTGAGTCACAATAGAATCCCTCTTATGAAAATGCGAATAATCGGTTTTTTACTATTATCAAATATTGCTTATGCTTCAACGGATAGTGTTGTAAAACTAACTACACAACCTAGTTTTAATAAAATCTCCTGTAGTAAATTACAAGCTCAAGAGCTCAATCTAAAAGAGGCTGATAGTTTTAAGATAGATAATAATAATTATGTGACCATTAGATTGAATGGGAAAAATAAAGTTCAATGCTATTCTTTTAAATATTATCCTGAAACTTCCTCACATATAAAAATATCAATTAAAAATAACACTTTATCTATACTAGAAATGGTTGGTTCAACCATCAATGTAAACTGGTTAGAAAAGACTTATAAAATTAATCAAAAAGATAAAACTCTTTCAAAGAAACAAGCAAAGCTAATAACTTTTTCTATTGATGAGAAAGGGAAAACTCATAAAGATGTGAGCGATTGGTAGCTATTGATTCTAAACAGATGGATTATAAAAAAATAAATAATGAGTTAAAGAAAAAATATTTATTGTGAATATAAGTAGCTCGATACTTTTAGAGTGCTATATTTATTTGATCGTGACCAAGAGCAGCGCAATATTAATACTAAATTTAACTTATTCTAAAATTAACATAATACACGTTATACAAAATTATTAAAATTTGTATATAAAAATCAATATATTAAATAAAACAGATCCAATAAACAGCGCACAGGAACGGCTTTTATGTGACTGTTCCAGGAATACGCTTATCTTTTGTTCAAAATTCCAAGATTTTGTTTGGACAACTACGCTATCTATTATAGATGATGCAATACAGCCTCAACCTTTCATTGAGGTTTCATTCCAAAAACACTGATTTTTCAAAACCACTTAATTTCATAGCATAGACTCAATTCGTCAAAGAGATTCGCCATGATTTGGTTTGTCATCACGGTTTTTGCCTTAGCTGGCCTGATTAAAGGCACCATTGGACTGGGGCTACCAGCAGTATCCATGGGATTACTCACCATGGTGATCAGCCCATTTCAGGCTGCGACTTTACTGATTATCCCGTCTATGGTGACCAACTTTTGGCAACTGTTTGCCGAAGGGCAGGTGCTGCGCCTGATTAAGCGCTTTTGGCCTTTGTTGCTTGGTATTATTGTGGGCTCAATTTGGAGTATTTTCCCGACCTTGGGCCATGGGGCATTTAAAAGTGAAGCCTTGCTTGGCGGTATGCTGGCACTCTACGGACTGTATGGACTTTGCGCCAAAAGCCTACCGAACTTTGCAGCACATGAAAAATGGCTGTCACCAATCATTGGTTATCTCGGCGGTGCATTAACCGTGGCGACCGGTGTGGTGGTGATTCCTGTGGTGCCGTATTTACAAGGCTTACAGCTTAAACGTGATGATCTGGTACAGTCGCTTGGCTTAGCATTTACCACCTCAACCATTTGTTTAGCGGTATTCTTACAACAAAATCCGATGGAAGATATTCCCATTGATTATGCCATGTCAGCGATGGCGTTGATTCCGGCATTGATAGGTATGTGGGCAGGGAAAAAAATCCGTTACCGCATTCCGGAACAAAAATTTCGTACCGTGTTCTTTATCGGCTTAATTGCGCTCGGC
>JASLFS010000015.1 GCA_030150505.1 Vitreoscilla sp.
GTGCTATATTGAGCAAGCAAGCCTACTGCTACTGAATGTTTATCATTGATTTTATAAGCAACTGTTGGATTCACATCCACAGCTGTTAATTTTGTTTCGTTCACGTTGTAGCGTAAAACAGAATCACTATCGTATTCCGTAGATGATGCAAATGGAACATATACACCTAAGCCAACAGTAACCTTATCGTTAATTTGGTGTGAGCCATAAAAATGAGGTACAGGAATAACATCATCAGTAATTTTCCCAGATGTTGATCCCGAGATTTCATTTTGGGTGCCCGTTTGAGGACTGGTTGCATACCAAGCTTGAGCATCACGATACTTAACACTCGGGGCAACCAAGTTCATCACACCCGTTACTTGAGTACCTTCTAGTTTCGTTAAACCAGCAGGGTTATAGAAAATAGTACCGGCATCCGCAGCTTCTGCAGAAGAAGCATTAGCGGTACTTTGTGCACTCGTTGACTGAGTACCAAAGTGATAGCCAGATGCCATTGCACTTTGTGCGGCAAAAGCAAGAGCAATAGCCACACTCGAATATTTAACAGTAGTTAATAACTGATAATGCATAACGTTTCTCCAATTTCATTATAGACAATACACTTGCAATGCAAGCTCAATTAAATCCAAAGCAGCTCTTTATTTCAGTATTTCAAAATTAGAGTGACTACTTTAAGAATTTAAATTGTATTACGCCTTGGTTATTATCCAAAGTCTTTTTGTGAAATTTCCTCTAAAAACTAGCCTTTTAGTGACATTTTATTTTGGATTATCCTCATAAAAGGCTAGTTTTATTTCTTTTATACTACAAAAACATGAAAATATTTCATTAGAAAATGTGTCGATCTAATAATTTATCATCGTGTTTATCTAACTTCATATCGAAGTCATCAACCATAATCGTATCGCGTTTTAACTTACGCGCACGAGTAACCAGCTTAAACTCATCTTCAGAAATAATACTGGTATCCAAAGCTTCTTGTAATTGTGTCGCTGGAGATACAGCTTCAAATTTACCTTCGCGAGCCAATTGACGTAATTTTTTCTCTAAAGGCTCTGCTGCAATCACTGCTTGGTGCGCATAACGCAACACACCAATAGGATCTGACTCGTCTTTAGAAACATAAATACCTTTAGTCAAACGATCTAAGCTCTCATCACCCTTCATCGCCGTCAACGATACTTTAGTACCTAATTTATCGCTAGGAGCGCTAATAGAATGGCCAATTGGCATTGTGAATAATCGTAAAACCATAGCCAATGGGCGATTTGGTAAGTTCTTTAATACACCATCCATTGCAGTTTGTGCGTCATAAAGAGCCTGTTCAACAGCATATTGCATAATGGCAATATCTGCTTCCTGACGACCTTCTTTTTCAAAACGCTTCAAAACAGCACTAGCAATAAACAATTGAGAAACAATATCACCTAAACGTGCAGATAATTTTTCTCTAAACTTCAATGTACCACCCAAACTCGCCATGCTCATGTCAACCAATACAGCATAGTTTGCGGCTAAACGAGTCATTTGACGGTAGTATTTTGCAGTTACACCAGCTTTAGGGCTCTTAACAAACACACCATTTGTTAAACCTAACCAGAAGCTTCTAAAGAAGTTAGTCACAATAAAGTGCGTATGTCCAGAGAATGCACTATCAAAAGCTTGTGCATCATTATTAAATGCTGCATTCATTTCTTTTAATACGAAAGGATGACAACGAATAGCACCTTGGCCAAAAATCATCATACTGCGCGTTAAAATATTGGCACCTTCAACAGTAATAGCAATTGGTACAGCTTGGTATGCATTTGCTAAATAGTTTCTAGGACCAGATACAACTGTGCGACCACCATGAATATCCATAGCATCATTGACAGTTTTACGCATGCGCTCAGTATTGTGATATTTCAAGATAGCCGAAATAACACTTGGTTTCTGTCCAATATCCAAGGCAGTCAATGCCAAGTCTTGTGCAGCTTCCATTTGATATGTATTCGCTAGGACACGAGCCAAAGCTTCATCAACACCTTCAAAGCGACCGATTGGTAAGCCAAATTGGTCACGAATACGAGCATATAAACTAGTTGTATATGAAGCTACCTTACCAGCTGCAACAGAGTTCGCTGGCAATGAAATACAACGACCAACTGATAAACATTCAACCAGCATTTGCCAGCCTTTACCAGCATAATCCAATCCACCGATAATCCAATCCAATGGAATAAATACATCTTTACCTGAAGTTGGACCATTCATGAATACACTACCAGATGGGTAATGACGGCGACCAATCTCTACGCCTTCATGGCTAGTTGGTACTAAAGCACAAGTAATACCAATGTCTTTTTTGTCACCTAACAAACCATCAGGGTCATACATTTTAAATGCTAAGCCTAATACGGTTGCTACTGGTGCCAACGTAATCCAACGTTTTTCCCAAGAAACACGCAAACCTAAAACATCTTTGTGCTCTTCGCCAGTAACTGGATCTTTGTAATCGCCTTTACAAACTACGCCAAAGTCAGGAATACCGCCAGCATCAGAACCAGCATGAGGGCTTGTCAAAGCAAAACAAGGAATCTCTTCACCCTTAGCTAAACGTGGTAAGTAATAATCCTTCTGCTCTTCTGTACCATAATGCTGCAACAATTCACCAGGTCCCAATGAGTTTGGTACCATTACAGTAACACCAGCACTACCAGAGCGAGATGCTACTTTCATAACTACTTTTGCATGTGCATAGTTTGAAAATTCTAAACCACCATATTGTTTCTTGATAATCATGCCCAAGAAACCTTTATCCTTGATTAGTTTCCAAGCTTCAGGAGATAGGTCTTTGGTTTCATGAACCATTTCCCAATCATCCAACATTTCACATAGTTCTTCAACAGGACCATCAATAAATGCTTGCTCTTCTTCAGTTAATTGAGGATCAGGGAAATTTAGCAAATTATTGAAATCAGGTTTACCTGAGAATAACTCTCCATCCCACCACACAGTACCAGCTTCCAAAGCCGTTTGCTCGGTTTCAGATAATGCAGGCGTTACTTTTTTGAAAATAGCAAAAACACGGTTAGTAATCATTGCTTGGCGAACAGAAGGAATACAGCATAAAACTGCAACCACAATCACTGGTATAGCCCACCAGTAAGCGCCACCAATAGCAACCCCGATTAAAGCGGCAACCGCCATAATCCAGCCATTTGTTCTAAAATAAGCTGCGATGCCTAAAAAGACAATCAACAAAACGAGACTTAGCATAAGCTTCTCCTCAACTAACAAACTGTTTTATATAAATTTAATCTAAAACAGCAGGTGCATTTAAACCCGCCACCACAAATGGAACCACAAACTTCATAACCCTTTTCGGATCTTTCGCATTAACCCATTCTCGATGAGCCAATGCTTTTAAAACATCATTACCAGCAAATGCATTAAATACGGTACTGAAAGCAAGATGCATTCTCCAACGCACATCTTCTGGGGACAGATTGGGTAAAGCTCGCTGAAAAATCATCAAAAAATGCTTAATGAAATTATCATACTCTTTCGATAATTCTGTCCGAAATACTTTGTATTCGTCCATCATTAATCGAGAAACTAATTTAGTAACCAAGGCGGCTTCTCGTTTATTTTGCTCTGCGTATAGCACACTAGATTGAGCCCACGAATAAACCAAATCTTCCGCTTGCATCATTTGACACTCGGTCATTTGGTTGATTCCATCCAAAACCATGGTGAAATAAGGCAAAATTCTACGGTTCAATACAGCCAAAAATAAAGATTCTTTAGAGCCGAAATGATAATGTACTGCAGCCACATTCACACCAGCATCTCGAGTAATCTGTCTTAATGACGATGCAAAAAAACCATGTATGGCAAAAGACTCTTCGGCAACATACAGTATTTTTTCAATGGTTTGCTTTTCATTCTGACTCATTAAATTATTCTTTCAAACAAGTGATTGAAACATACGTTTTAATCTATTTTATGTCAAGAATGATTTTGGTGCAAAAAACCTAATTTATACATAAAAACCATATTCTTACAAAAACATAGCACATTTCTATAAAATTACATTGCCATTAATCAAGGTAAAATGACAATTTGCCATCATGATTTTATGAAGCATTCGAATATTGAATACTTTTTATAGTTGTTATCCTGATTATTTGCACTTAAACTGCTTATTTTTGCAACTTTAACAAACGAGATTTCTGCATGAGCTCATGGTTACGCAACCTACCTATTTTTATTATCATTGTGGATTTATGGTTCAATGTCATTCTTAATGTGGGACAAAGCTTAGATAAACACCCTATTTCATCATCAACCCAAAACAGCCTAGCAGTCACGCCGGAATTTGCTTTTAATTGGCTGCAAGTTTTGGTCAATGGTGGGATGGCTATTATTTTGACTTGGGCGCTATTCATGCTAGTCAAAGCTCACACCAGTAGCAAAGACATCAATTTTAAATGGAGCACCAGTAAAATTTGCGCCATCTTAATTTGTTTAGCATTTAGCATTCCATCTATTTATGGCTTAACAATGCAGATTATTCAAGCCATTACCATGCAAAAATTTTATATTTCATTTCAAAACATTCGCTATTTAATGATTGCCCTACTGCTGCCTTTTCCAAGTATTTTAGTCATTAAAACCATCATTAATAGCATTCAATTATCAAAAAAAACCACTAAAATTTCGACTGATGCACCATGAGATTTACACAATTAAAAAGACTATTTTTATACGCACTTGGGTCATGGTTTTTTTCCATCATTATCATGATGTCGACCCGCATTTTTTTATTACTGACCAATACCTCAAGCCAATTAAGATCTGATTATCAACAGGATATTTTGAGTTTAATAAATTGGGGGTTACGTTTTGATATCAAAGCAGCGACAATTATTTTTGGCAGTGTGTTCTTAATGAGCTTATTTTGCCTAATTAAAACGAATTGGATGCAATCATCCCATCAATATTTAAATAGGTTCTATGGCATTTTATTATGGTTCATTGCGGTATTAAGCATTGCCAATATTTTTTACTTCCGCACCTATGACAAACAATTTGATGTTTTTATCTTTGGTTTAATTGAAGACGATACCATTGCGATTTTAAAAACATTTTGGTCAGATTATCCTGTCATTCGAATTGTTTTAAGCTATTCCCTATTGGCTTACGGCTTACAAAAATTAGTTTTATGGTATCAAAACAAAGTTAATCACTTAAAACTTAAAGAGTACTCTTGGTTTCTAAACACCATCACCATGTTGATGATTATCGTACTGATTACCTTAGGTGCTCGAGGCTCTGTTGGCACATTCCCATTGCGCCAACATGATGCACAAATCTCCCCTCTGAATATTCTTAATTCCTTGGTTAGCAATGGCATTATGTCGCTAAACTGGGCATATAATGACCAAAAACTATCGCAAGAATTTACAACGGCAACCGATGAGGAAGGAGAAAAACTGCTAACTCAATTTTTTGATGAACCTCGCACTGCTAATTTAGAACAGTTTATCAATACCACGCCGACCAATTCTGCAGTAGAACAGCACCAGCCCAACGTTGTTTTAGCTGTTATGGAAAGCATGGGCGAGCATTTGAATCAATTTGATCATTCAAATCGAGACTTATTAGGCGAATTACGTTCACACTTTGATGAAGATTGGCTATATTCACGTTTTGTTTCTGAAGGTGATGGCACCAGTGACTCACTGCATCGATTTTTCATCCGCAGTCCATTTAATAACATTAGCCAATCCAGCAAACAAAATGCCACGTTTAAGACCAATATGTTCAAACCTTATTTGGATGCTGGTTATGATGTCATTTACTTAACAGCTGGTAATGGTGCATGGAGAAACTTTAACCAATTCCTTAAACACCTTGGGGTAACAGAAGTTATCGAAGAAAACACGCTACGCAAGATTTATCCTGAAGCCAAAGGAAATACTTGGGGCGTACCTGATGAGTACATGTTTCGCTACGCAACTGAGCGCTTAGAACAAGCCGAAAAAACAGGCAAGCCAGTTTTTATCATGATGATGTCCATTACTCATCATCCTCCGTTTGAACTACCTCACACTGCAACAGAAAAAC
>JASLFS010000087.1 GCA_030150505.1 Vitreoscilla sp.
TGAATGCAGATGGTACGGTAACAGATATGTCATTGCATATGGTTTCAGTTCAAAACTTTGATAACACGATTACAGTGATTCCAACCAATAGATTGGTTACTGATACGTTTCGTAACTGGCGCGGGATGAGTGATTCTGGTGTTCGACGCATGAAGCGATCTATTTATATTGATCAAACAAGTGTTAGTTTTCTGACTGATGAAGATTTAGACAATATGAGTCAGTTTTTTGTTTTAAAAGAATATTTAGATAGCAAAGAGAAAGAAATTGTTGAGTGGAATGCGAACTTGGCGCAAAAGGGTATGTCGCCTGTTAATAATAGACATTTAACCAACTTTGGTACATTTCGAGCGTATGTTTATAATTATTTAAAACACCACCCTGAGATTAGCCAAGATTCAAGTTTACTGGTTCGACAAATGGATCCAACATCTCGAGGTATTCCATTGGAGATTTATTGCTTTGCGACCAATATCGCTTGGGATGAGTATGAGCGTATTCAGTCTGATATCTTTGATCATCTTTTGGCCATTATTCCTCAATTTGGATTGAGAATTTACCAAGAGCCAAGTGGTCATGATATGGCTGAATTATCAGAAAGAATAAAGCAATAATAGAAATATGATTTATTTTATGGTTGAGCGAAACTTCGATTACTGGCATGATTACGCTTTTATTTTATTGTAGCTATTAAGTTGTTATGGATACTGATTTAAATCACGATGAGCTGCCTGAAGCAGCAGAAAATGAACAAGGTGCAGTTAGCCACAAAAGAGGTATTCGTAGCTTTGTATTGCGCCAAGGTCATTTAACAGCCTCACAACAAAAAGCCATGGATGAATTCATGCCAACTTGGGGGCTTGAATACAGCAATGAGCAGGTGAGTTTGGATGCGGTATTTGAGAGAGAAGCACCTAAAATATTGGAAATTGGCTTCGGTATGGGTGTGGCGACAGCACAGATTGCTGAAAAAATGCCAGAGCAAGATTATTTGGCAATTGATGTTCATGGTCCTGGTGTTGGAAATCTATTAAAACTAATTGATGATGCTGGTTTAACAAATTTACGTGTGATGCGCCATGATGCTGTTGAGGTTGTGGAAAATATGTTACCAAATCAAGTTTTAGATGGAATTCATGTATTTTTCCCAGATCCTTGGCATAAGAAGCGTCATAATAAGCGCCGTTTGATTCAAGCTCCATTTGTTGAGAAGTTGTTACCCAAGCTAAAAATAGGTGGTTATATTCATTTAGCAACGGATTGGCAAGAATATGCGGAACAGATGTTGGAAGTTTTATCTGGTTTTGCGGAGTTGGAAAATACTGGGGTTGATTATGTTGAAAAACCAGCATATCGCCCGGAAACAAAATTCGAAGCACGAGGCATCCGTTTAGGGCATGGTGTTTGGGATTTGGTTTTTAAACGCATAAAATAATATTTCATTATTCAAAGCCAAGCAATTTGCTTGGCTTTTTTATTGATATAAATAGGTGATAGGTGGGGAATAAATGCTGAGTTTACAGTTAGGTCCAATAGCTTTGCCAATGATATGGGCAACTGTTTTTGTTGCTTATATGGCTACGTCTGTTGTTGCATGGTTGTTTAGTCGATACAGTAAGCAAAATATTGATAATGATGTTTTTTATGGCATTGTTCTTGCATTGATTGTGGCTCGCATTGGCTTTGTTGTACAAAATTGGTCGTTGTATCAATTGGATTGGTTGCAAATCATCAATATTCGAGATGGCGGTATGTTGTGGTGGTTAGCTGGTTTGGTTTGGCTAACGATGATGGTTGTTAGTATGATTAAAAAACCAAAATTAGGCTGGCAAATAGCAGTGAGTATGTTATTTGGTTTTGCTGTTACTTCGATTGGGTTTGCTTATGTTCATTATCAGGAAACAAAGCAGCAATTGCCTGATGTTATGGTATTGGATTTAAATGGTCATGAGCATTCTTTGACTGAATTTAAAGGAAAGCCTATTGTGATTAATCTATGGGCAACCTGGTGTCCTCCTTGTCAAAAAGAGATGCCTGTTTTTGAGGCTGCACAGCAAGAGAATCCTGATGTTGAGTTTGTTTTTGTTAATCAAGGGGAAGGGCGAATTGCTGTTGAAGAGTTTTTAGCTCAGCAAAACTTACAATTGGATAATGTTGTGTTGGATTCGCATGCTAAGGTTGGAGATGTTGTTGGTTCTACTTTATTACCGACAACATTGTTTTATCAAACCAATGGACAGCTGGAAAGTAGTCATTTGGGTGAGTTGACGGCTGCAGGGTTAAAGTATCAGTTGGAGAAAATTAGATAATAAAAAAGCCCAAATCAGATGATTTTGGGCTTTTTTCATAGATTAGCGTTTAGTGCCGCTTAAGCATGTCCAGCCATCTTTGAAGATAGGTTCATTCATATTAAACCATTGCTGGTAAATAGCGACCATCTCTTCAGCTTGTTCTTCTAGGATGCCTGATAAAACGATATTGCCACCTACTTTACAGTGGCTGGCTAGCATTTCACCTAAAACACGAAGTGGATTAGCTAAGATATTTGCAACAACAACGTCAAATAATTCTTGTTCTTTGAATTGCTCTGGTAAAAAGAACTGAGCTGTTACTTGATTTTGTTCTGCGTTGTCTGTGCTTGAGCGAATGGCTTGCTTGTCAATATCGACACCAATGGCTTCTTTGGCGCCAAGCTTCATTGCTGTAATGGCAAGAATCCCTGAGCCGCAGCCATAATCCAAAACTCGCTCGTTGCCTTTTAGATTGTTATCTAACCAGCTTAAACATAGGTGAGTTGTTGGGTGGCTTCCTGTACCAAAAGCTAAGCCTGGATCAAGTTGTAGATTAATGGCATTTTTGGCAGGTGCTTCATGCCAAGTTGGTGTAATCCATAAACGTTCAGAAATTTGAATGGGTTCAAATTGAGATTGGGTTAATCTTACCCAATCTTGTTCTGGTAGTTCTTCAAGCTTAAAGACAGGCGTATTGATTTTGATTGAAGAAGAAGCTGTTTGAACCATTTGTTCTACATTGGATTCTTCATCAAATAAGGCCAAGATAAGGCTTTGTTGCCAAATTTGAGCAGATGGTTCACCTGGCTCACCAAAAATGGCTTGTTCTTTGTCAGTACCTGCCCAAGCATCTTCAATGGCAACACTTAAAGCACCATATTCCATTAAGGCATCTGATAATGCTTCAGCTTGCGCTGAGGCGATGGCAATGGTCGCTTGTTGATAAGCCATTATGAGTCCTTTTTAGCAGGGTGGTGGATAGCCATCCATTGCTCTAGATAATGAATACTGGTTTTGCCTTTGATAAAGCTAGGGTCAGTAAATAACTCTTTATGCAGTTCTACGTTAGTTTTGATGCCGGTAATGGCAAATTCAGATAACGCAACACGCATTCTAGCCATGGATTTTTCACGGGTATCACCATAACTACATACTTTAGCAATAAGGCTATCGTAGTTTGAAGGAATTTTATATCCTTGGTAAATATGGGTATCAACACGAATGCCAGGTCCACCAGGAGCATGATAACTATCAATTAAGCCTGGGCTTGGAATAAAGGTAAACGGGTCTTCTGCATTGATACGGCATTCAAAAGCGTGACCATGTAACTTAATATCTTCTTGCTTGTATGAAAGCGGTAGATGAGAAGCAACAAAGATTTGTTCTTGAACAATATCTACACCAGAAATTAATTCTGTAATTGGGTGTTCAACTTGTACACGAGTGTTCATTTCGATAAAGAAGAATTCTCCATCTTCATATAAAAACTCGAATGTACCTGCGCCACGGTAACCAATGCGTTTACAAGCTTCTACGCAAGCATTGCCGATTTGTTGGCGTTCTGCATCGGTGATGCCTGGAGCAGGTGCTTCTTCAATAATTTTTTGGTGGCGGCGTTGCATTGAGCAATCACGTTCACCTAGATAAATAGCATGGCCAAATTCATCTGCTAAAATTTGAATTTCAATGTGGCGAGGTTTTTGTAAATAACGTTCCATGTAAACAGTTGGATTGCCAAAGGCTGCACCAGCTTCTGTTTTGGTCATTTCTACAGATTGCAATAAATCTTCTTCGTGCTCAACAACGCGCATACCGCGTCCACCACCACCACCTGAAGCTTTAATAATGACAGGGTAGCCAACTTCACGGCCAATTTTGATGATTTCTTGTGGGTCTTCTGGTAAGGCGCCATCAGAGCCTGGTACGCAAGGAACGCCAGCTTCTAGCATGGCATGCTTTGCTGAAACTTTATCACCCATTAATCGAATGGTATCGCCTTTAGGGCCAATAAAGATAAAGCCAGATTGCTCTACACGGTCAGCAAAGTCAGCATTTTCAGCTAAAAAGCCATAACCTGGGTGGATGGCTTCTGCGCCAGAAACTTCTGCTGCAGCAATGATTGCAGGAACATTAAGATAGCTTTGTGCTGAGTTAGCTGGTCCGATACAGACTGATTCGTCTGCTAGCTTAACGTATTTAGCATCGCGGTCAACTTCTGAATATACAGCAACTGTTTCGATGCCTAATTCACGGCAGGCACGTTGAATACGTAAGGCAATTTCGCCTCGGTTAGCAATTAAAATCTTTTTTAACATATTGTTACTTCCTATGCTTCAGGCAGCCTACTAGGCTGCCTGAAAGAATGAGACTTGGTTTATTCGATAATGAATAGAGGTTCGCCATATTCCACAGGTTCACCATTGTTAACCAAAATTTCTTTAATTACGCCAGAACGATCAGATTCGATTTCGTTCATTAGTTTCATTGCTTCAATAATGCATAAAGTATCGCCAACTTTTACTGATTGACCAACTTCTGCGAATGCAGGTGAGTTTGGGCTAGCTGCACGATAGAACGTACCAACCATTGGTGATTTTAAGGCATCAACGACAGCAGCTGGGGCAGCCGTTGATGTCGCTGCTTCTGCTGCTGGTGCAGCTGCTACAGGAGCGCTAACTGGCATTTGAGAAGGAGCTGCCATGGCAGTAGTGTAAACTGTTTGATTAGTCGCATGAGAACGAGTAATGCGAACTTTTTCCTCACCTTCGGTTACTTCGATTTCGGCAATGCCTGATTCTTCTACCAAATCAATGAGTTTTTTTAGTTTACGTAAATCCATTAGAGGTATCCTTAAAATATACGAAATAAATAGTAATAATTATTTGAAAGATTGAAGTGCGTAGTCCAATGCCATCGAATAGCCTTGAGCACCAAGACCACAGATAACACCTACTGCTATATCAGATAAGTAGGAATGTTTGCGAAAAGGTTCGCGAGCGTGCACATTAGATAGATGCACTTCAATAAAAGGTTTTTGCACAGCAGCAAGCGCGTCACGAATAGCGACACTTGTGTGGGTAAATGCACCAGGGTTAATGATAATAAAATCAGTATTATCTTGCTGAGTTGCTTGAATTCTATCAATGAGCATATGTTCTGCATTGCTTTGTAAAAAAGAAATGTTGGCACCTGCATTTTTTGCTTGTTGGCTTAATAACGCATTGATATCATCAAGCGTTTGATAACCATATATTTCAGGTTCTCGTGTGCCAAGCATGTTTAAATTCGGGCCATGTAAGACCAATATTGTACTCATTGTTTGCGTTTAAAGTTATTTATATTAGTCCATTTTCTCGCAAATGTCGGCAAAATGTCCAGTAATTTCGCTTAAAATGTTTGAATTTCTGATTATTGTTTAGATTTCACAAGCATATTTTACTCATATTTGTCGCTTTGTCTAGAGTTATTGCTCTTTTTAAGCGGAGAGTTAGTATACCGTAAAATATAGATCAGATAGCAGACAAACTAGCCATTGAGCGTATAATCTCGTTTTCAAAGTATCAAAATATTAACAAAAAAAGTCCAGCAATGAATATTAATGAATTTGATTTTGACCTACCGCAACATTTAATTGCACAACACCCACCAGAAATTCGTGGTACTAGTCGTCTTTTACAAGCTTTGCAAGATCAAGCTTTACAAGATAAACAATTTAGCCAACTACCTGACTTATTTGCAGCTGGAGATGTTTTGGTATTTAACGATACCAAAGTCATGAAAGCACGATTATTTGGGCAAAAAATTAGTGGCGGAAAAATTGAAGCACTAATAGAACGAGTGTTAGATGATCATACTGCATTGGCACATATTCGCTCTTCTAAATCTCCTAAAGACAATACACAATTGGTATTTGAAGGAGATGTTTCTGCAACCATGTTAAGAAGAGAGGGTGAGCTATTTTGTTTGCAATTTGATGGGGACAAAACAGTTTATGAAATTTTAGAACAAATTGGCAACCTGCCTTTGCCACCTTACATTGAGCGCAGTGCTGATGATGATGACGATGCACGCTATCAAACGGTTTACGCTGAAAATGAAGGTGCAGTAGCAGCTCCAACTGCTGGTTTACATTTTACCGATGAAATCTTAAAAACGATTCAAGATAAAGGCGTTCATTTAGCTCATGTTACGCTGCATGTTGGCGCAGGAACATTCCAGCCGGTGCGAGTGGATAACATTGAAGAGCATATCATGCATAGCGAATGGTTTGATGTTCCGGCTGAAACGGTTAAGCTGATAGAAGAAGCGCATCAAAACAATAAAAAAGTTTGGGCCGTTGGAACAACCAGCATGCGTGCATTAGAATCAGCAGCGCGCGATGGTGTTTTGAAATCAGGGCAGGGAGATACCAATATATTTATCACGCCAGGTTATCAGTTTAATGTGATTGACCGCATGATTACCAATTTCCATTTGCCAAAATCAACATTACTTATGTTAGTTAGTGCATTTTCAGGAACTGATTATATTCGTAGAATTTATCAGCATGCTATTGATCATGAATATCGCTTTTTCAGTTATGGCGATGCAATGGTATTAGAAAGAAAATAAAATGAATGATTTGGAGTGGGATTTATTGTATGACTCTACATGGCAAGAGTTTCTTAGCAATGCCACATCAATTGATTTATTTAAATGCGTACAAACTTTGAATTATGATGGAATCACCGAGGATTCCGCTTTGGTTCAGAAAATATTGAATGATGCCAATATTGATAAATCCGTTGTGGTGGCTTTTTATTGGCATCAGGCACCTCGCTACCATTATCAGTTTAAAACTGAAGCAGATATTCCATCATGGTTAAAAGATCAGCATGTTTTAATTAAAAAATTAGAACAACTTTTGTTAAGTGGTTTTTATAGTGAAGGCCTGATTTACTACGATCCAAAAGATGATGATGGTGAGAATTGGACGAATGACTATCTAGAATACGATTTAGATAGAAAATTACCACAAGCATTGGAACAGGCTATTAATGGGAAGGAATGGATAGATGACTTTCAAGATTTTGATGAAGGTTTACCCATTAAGCTGCTAGAAAAATTGTATCAACGATAAATTGATTAAAAAAGCCTTTGTATGAACAAAGGCTTTTTACTTAATGTTTTGTTGGATTAAATGAATTCTTTTGGAATGTTGCAAATTGGAATAGGATTAATTTTATGTTGCATTGCTTTATGCAAGCGAGTGTAAATTTCAAACACTTCTTTTTGACGTCCTGAAAAGTCTTCTGCTTGATGAGAATCATACATTTGCATTGCCCATTCTAATTCGGGGTAGCTTGCACCCATTTGGGCTTCATCAGTGCGCTCTTCATCCCATAAGCCATCTGTAGGAATGGCTTTTTGAATACTTGGAATGATGTTTAATGTTTTAGCAATGTCAAAAACTTGGGTCTTGGTTAAATCTGCGATAGGGCTGATATCAACGCCACCATCACCATACTTCGTAAAGAAACCAACACCAAAATCTTCAATTTTATTGCCAGTTCCAGTTACCAATAATTTATGCAATTGACCATAGTAATAAAGAGTCATCATGCGCATGCGCGAACGAGCATTGGCAAATGCCAGTTTTTCAATGTCAGATAAAACAGATTCTTTATTAACTGTTGCTTCAAACGATTCAAAAGTATTGGTTAAATCAACTAAAAGGCTATCTGTATTGGTTGGATATAGATTTTGTAGCCATTGAATATGCTCTTGTGAGCGCTGTAGCTGAGTGGGATGTTGGCGAATAGGCAAATCAATGAGTAATGTTTTTAAGCCTGTTTGTGCTGCTAAAGTGGACACCACTGCAGAGTCGATTCCACCAGAAATACCAATAACAAAACCATTCATATTGGTTTGAAGGGCGTAATTTTTTAGCCAAGCAGTAATGTGCTCAATAACCGCTTTTGTATTCATGTGTGACTTCCCATAGTTTTACACGATAAAATCCAAGGTCCACAATAATGCATTATGATGGTTTTGTGTAGATGTTTAACTCATTTTTATAAGGTAAATAATCATGGTGAAGTTACCCAGTGAAATTCGATTGGTTAAAGATAAAGCAACATTAATCGTTGTTTTTGATGGGCAAGAATATGAATTGCCAGCAGAATACTTAAGAGTTTACTCCCCAAGTGCAGAGGTGCGTGGGCATGGTGTTGGTCAAGAGAAGTTACAAGTAGGAAAAAAAGATGTTGTTGTTCATCATATTGAATCTTCAGGTAATTATGCTTTAAAAATCACTTTTAGTGATGGACATGATTCTGGATTGTTTGATTGGAATTATTTATACGAATTAGCAACACAATATGCAGTAAAGTGGGCTGAGTATTTGTTGTTATTGGAGAAAGCCAATGCCAATCGGTAATCAGAAGAAAATTGGGTAAGAAAGTAAAGATAATATCTCGTGGTTAAATAGTTAGGCATGCTATAATTACAAAGATATATTGAATATAACTATATTATTAAATCAAAGCCAAGCAGGAAAGAAACAGCGATGAGTGATAAAAAGACACATTTTGGTTATCAAGCAGTTGATGAAGCTGATAAAGAAAGTAAAGTAGCCGAAGTATTTCATTCTGTTGCCAGTAAATATGACGTGATGAATGACGTTATGTCGATGGGTATGCACCGTGTTTGGAAGTTTTTTACCATCAATACCGCCCGAGTGAAAAAAGGCGATAAAGTTTTGGATATTGCTGGTGGTACGGGCGATTTAAGCAAAGCTTGGCATAAAAAAGTTGGTGAAACAGGAGAAGTTTGGTTAACAGACATTAATTCTTCGATGTTAACAGTGGGGCGTGACCGATTATTGAACGAAGGAATTGCTTTGCCGGTATCGTTGGCGGATGCAGAAAAACTGCCTTTTCCTGATAATTATTTCGATTTGGTGTCGGTGTCTTTTGGGTTAAGAAACATGACGCACAAAGACAAAGCACTTAAAGAAATGCACCGAGTGTTAAAACCTGGTGGCCAATTACTTGTATTGGAATTTTCTAAAGTGTGTAAGCCTTTGGCACCAATCTATGATTTTTATTCATTTAAATTCCTACCTAAATTTGGTGAAATTATTGCCAAAGATGCAGATAGTTACCAATATTTAGCAGAATCTATTCGCATGCACCCTGATCAAGAAACGTTGAAACAGATGATGTACGACGTTGGTTTTGATCGTGTTGATTATCATAATATGTCTGCTGGAATTGTTGCTTTACACAAAGGTACTAAGTTCTAAACTTACGAATAAATTAAAACAGCCCATTATGTGTTAATAATGGGCTGTTTTTTTTAAGCGACGTAATTCTGAGTAAAATGGACCATTAGGGAGATTAAAGTATCTTGTTGTTTGATATAGTTATTCAATTCATTTATTTATAGATTGCATTGATTAGTATCATGTTTCATTTGAAAAGACGAAAAATACAAGGCATAGAGCAAGCTAAACAGGTGGCTGTACAAGATTGGGTGAAGTTAAAGGCGATAGCTGGCTTTGGTTTATCAGCTTTTGCAGCTGCCTTATCGGTATTGGGTTACCAATATATCAATTTGAAGCAAACGCATGAAGCCAGTTTGCGCTATCAGCAACAGTTTGAAACTGAGTATTTGGAACAAGAATCTCAGGTTAAGGAAAAGCTAGAACAGTTGGCTCAGGCAAAAGTGACTATTAAAGAGTTGGAAAGTTATTTGACTGATCGCGGTGTGAAAATTAAGCCAAGCTTTGAAGAAACTGATGCTGATAAACCCAATCCTGCTGCTGGTGGACCATTGGAGCATTTTGAAAAAAATGATTTACTAGCAATTGATATGATTGAGCAATTAGATACTTTAGATCATGCTATTCGGCGCATTCCCATTGGTTACCCACATCATGGTAAAATCACTTCTACTTTTGGTAATCGCTCTAATCCATTTTCAGGTAAGGGCAGTGAGTCTCATGGTGGAACTGATTTCAAAGGTAATATTGGTGATGCGGTTAAAACAACGGCAAATGGGCGTGTTATTCATGCGGGTACTTTAGGCGGTTATGGTAATTTGGTTCAGGTACAGCATGGTTTTGGTTATGTGACTTATTATGCGCATTTGTCTGCCGTGGATGTAAAGGTTGGACAAAGGGTTAATGCGGGTGATGTGATTGGTAAGTTAGGTTCAACTGGGCGTTCAACAGGTCCACATTTGCATTATGAAGTTCGTAAAAATGATGAACGTTTAGATCCTGTTCAATTTTTGACTTTTTCATCTTAATATTGTTGGGCTGATTAAATGCAAAAAAACTGCTTCGAGGATGAAGCAGTTTTTTTTATAGTTAGATGGCGTTATATTACGCTTTGTCTTTTTGGCTTTGAATGACTTTCATGCCAGTTGAAACCAAACCTGCAATATCAGCGACATTAGCAGGCATAATTAAAGTATTGCTTTCTTTAGCTAGGTTTGCAAATGCATCTACATATTGTTCTGCTACTTTTAGGTTGATGGCTTCGTTACCACCTGGCTCTTGAATGGCCAAAGCAACAGAGCGAATGGCATCAGCTGTTGCTTCTGCGACTAAGCGCATTGCTTCTGCTTCACCTTGTGCACGGTTAATTTGTGCTACTTTTTCACCATTAGATGAGTTTACCATTGCTTGAGCTTCACCTTCAGATTTTTGAATATCCGCTTCACGTTGACCGCTAGCTAGGTTAATTTGTTCAATTTTTAAACCTTCAGACTGAGCGATGCGAGCACGTTTTTCTCGAACAGCAGTTGTTTGAGCTTGCATGGCTTGAATAATGTCATGAGGTGGTACTAAATCTTTAATTTCATAACGCAATACTTTGACACCCCAAGATAGTGATGCTTCGTCTAAAGCCGCTACTACAGCATGATTGATGCCATCACGACCTTCGAAAGTTTGATCTAATTCCATGCGACCGATGACAGAGCGTAAAGTTGTTTGTGCTAATTGTGAAATAGCCAAAACAAAATTACTTGAGCCATAAGAAGCCAGCTTTGGGTCTGTTACTTGGAAGTATAAAATACCATCAACAGTCAGTTGAATGTTGTCGCTAGTAATACAGATTTGGCTAGGGACATCAAATGGAATTTCTTTTAAGGTATGACGATAGGCAATGCGGTCAATAAAGGGAATCAGGAAGTTTAAACCAGGGTTGAAAGTTGTGTGATAACGACCTAAACGTTCAACAATATATGCTTCTTGTTGTGGAACAGTTTTGAAAGAGGTGTAGGCAATAATCACGGCAGCAAATAATATTAGTAGCGGAATGCTGATAAAACTCATATGTTATCCTTTGGTTTGAGTAAGCGATGAATAGAAGAATATATTGTTTTTCTTAATGTGGTGTTTCAAGTGTTTTATGTAGAAAATATTTTTGTTCTGATATTGGGTAGTTTTCAAGAGTGCCAAAAATGGTGTAACCATGTTTTTTGTAAAAGGGTAATGCTTGGAAGCTAAAAGTATCTAATTCTACAAATTTTGCACCGAGTTTAATGGCTTCTGTTTCTATCGCTTGTAGTAGCTTAGAGCCTAATTTTTGGTGGCGATTGTCTTCACTAACCCATAAATAACGAATACGTAGCCAGTTGCCTAGGATATCGCCACAAATGCCTGCAATTTTTTGTCCATTTTCTTCTTTAAAAATGGCTAATGGAGTATGTTTTACTTCATTAAAAAATTGTTGATTGTAAGACAGCAAGCCTTGATAAATAATATCGATTTCATCAGGGCTTGGTGATGTTTTGATAATAAAATCGGTCATTAATCTTGCTCAAGAGGACGAATATTAAGGATATTCCCAGATTTATTAATAATTATTGCTGTTTCATTTTCTGAGAATGTTATGTCTTTATTGGTTTGGGCTTGCCAAATGGTGCCCCTATATAGTACTTGCCAATAGCCATCAGCTTGTTTTGTAGTAACAGTTACATATTGGCCGCTGTCTAAATCGGCTAAATCATCTTTAATATTGGCTCGAGCTTGTTTGATGCGGTGATGGTGTTTTTTGACAATGAGTACACCCAGTAAAGAGACTATAGCAACAATAATAAAACCTGTACTATTGCTTAAATTAAATAGCCAATTAGCCAGACCTGCAGTCGCAAAGGCTGCGCTAATTACCAATAAATAAAATGACCCAGTAATTATTTCAAAAATTAATAAAGCAATAGCAATAGTAAAAAACATAGTATCCCACCGTCAATTATTATCAAGGCTCCCTGTAAACTTTACAGGGAGCCTTGTGTTTATTTTTTTAAATTAAATTGGCGACGAGTTTCACTTAAAACCATGCCTGCACTCACCGAAACATTTAAACTTTCAACGGTGCCAAACATTGGAATAGAAACCAAATTATCGCAATTTTCTCGAGTTAAGCGGCGCATACCATCGCCTTCAGACCCCATAACCCATGCAACACCTTGTGGGATATTAAAGTCATATAAGCTTTCGCCATCCATATCGGTACCAACTAGCCAAATACCGTACTCTTTAAGATCCTTCATGGTTCTCGCTAAGTTGGTTACGGTAATGTAAGGTACTGTTTCTGCTGCTCCACAAGCAACTTTGCTAACTGTTGCATTGAGGCCAGCACTTTTGTCTTTGGGAGCGATAACAGCATGAACACCCATTGCATCAGCCACACGCAAACATGCACCTAGATTATGTGGATCAGTAATGCCATCTAGAATTAAAAGAAATGGTGGTTCTTGTAAATTCTCTAATAAATCATCCAAATCAACATGCATTTTTGAGGCATCAATAAAGCCAACAACACCTTGATGGCGTTTGTTTTTGCTTAATGAATTAAGGCGCTCCATATTAACAAAAATGGTACGAACTTTTTCAGCTTCGGCTTTTTCGATAACTTCACGGGTACGAAGGTCATTTTTTCCTTCTAAGATATATAGCTCGGTTAAGCTTTTGGGATTTTGCCACAAGCGGGCATTGATGGCATGAAAGCCAACAATTAAACGTTGATTGCTCATTTATAACTATCTAATTCTATTTTAAGAGATTGAATGAAATGATTATAACAAGCAATGCAAAGCTAGTTTGTAAAATCTGCAATAAATCGTAAATAAATGTTGTCTTAAGATTGCCTTAAGCTGCTTTTATTATGATTGAATCATTAAAAATTTAGTTAAATAAATATTGGATGTATCCAATCTATTGATAAGGAGTTTTTTTATGAAGAAAATTGTAATGTTAGCATTGATGGCAGGCATGACTTTACCAGTTATGGCAAAAGGATCCCATCACCAACAATATAAAATGGCAGATTATACAATTCCAGCAGGTAGTATGACAGTTGCTCAAATTGCAAAAAATATTGAGAAAAAAGGTTATCAAATTTACTCAGTTCGAGTTAATCCGAAGAGCAATAGCTACTTTGTTATGGTTAAAGATAAAGATAATAAGTTTTGGCATCAATCATATGATTTAAAAACGGGCAAATTACTAAACGAAGTTGATAGAGAAAAGATGCGTGAGGAGCGACAAAAATTACGCCAGGATCGAATGCAAAATAGAAAGTAATTGTCAGAAATAAAAAAGCCGCTGCATGAGCAGTGGCTTTTTTCTGAGAAACTTAAAATAAAATTGATTTATTCAGCTTCATCAATCCAAGCTTGTTGAATAGCTTCAAGTACTTTCTCACCAGAGCGATTTGGATCATCATTAAAATCGGGTAGGGCAAGTACCAAATCACGCAATTGAGTGAAGCGCACAGTTTTTGGATCAATATCTGAATGATTATCATACAAATCTTCAGCGATTCTTTGTACATCAGTCCATTTCATAGATTTCCCCTTAGTGGTGTTCTCTAGCATGATTAATGGTGTATTTGGGAATTTCCACAATCAAATCTTCATCAGTTAAGGCTGCTTGGCAGCTTAAACGAGAATCAGCTTCTAAACCCCATGCTTGATCAAGTAAATCTTCTTCCAATTCAGTTGGTTCTTCTAAACTATCAAATCCTTTGCGAATAATCACATGGCAAGTTGTACAAGCACAAGATTTTTCACAAGCATGTTCGATTTCAATGTCATTATCAAGCAAAATATCACAAATACTGGTTCCGATTTCCGCATCCGTAATTTCCTTGCCTTCAGGACAAAGTACCGGATGAGGTAAAATGGTAATTTTTGGCATAGTGGCACCGTTATTATTGATTTAAAACTGTTTGCTGCCTTTTCAGGCAGCCTATAAAATACTTAGATGCTATCGACACTTTTTCCTGTCAAAGCACGTGCAATGTTACGATTCATTCTTTTCGCTGCAAAATCATCAGTAACATGACCTAAATCTTGTGTTATTTGACGAAGCAATTCAGCATCACTTTTGGCATCTTGCATGGATTCTTGTAATTTTTCCATGGTCGTGTCAATGGCTAACTTCCCTTCAGCAGAGAGTAAATCGCTATCCAAAGCCAAAGCAGATTGAATCGCTTCAATTAAGCCTTGAGCTTCTACTAAAGCTTCTTGCTTAGCACGTGCTTTAGCATCTTCATGGGCATTGCTCATTGAATCTTTAAGCATATTGGTAATCGTATCATCATCTAAACCATAAGATGGTTTAACTTCAATATGAGCATGAGTACCGGTTGTTTGTTCTTGCGCAGATACGGATAGCAAACCGTCAGCATCGACTTGGAAAGTCACACGAATACGGGCAGCACCAGCGACCATTGGTGGAATACCACGTAAAGTAAACTGAGCCAAACTACGGCAATCTTGTACCAATTCACGCTCACCTTGGACAACATGAATCATCATGGCTGTTTGACCATCTTTAAATGTGGTGAAATCCTGTGCGCGAGCAGTGGGTAACGTGCTATTGCGAGGAATTACTTTTTCGACCAAACCACCATAAGTTTCTAGCCCCAAAGACAATGGCGTTACATCCAATAACAACCAATCATCACCATGTTTATTGCCCGCTAAAACATCAGCTTGCATCGCCGCGCCTAAGGCAACGACTTGCTCTGGATTTAGATTGTTTAATGGTGTTTGTCCAAAATAACTGGCAACAGTTTGCTGTACGTGAAGCATTCTGGTTGAACCGCCAACCATGATAATGCCTTTAACATCAGCTTTGCTAATATCAGCATCAGTTAAAGCTTGTTTAATCGGCTCTAAAGTTTTATTAACCAGATTTTGGGTTAAATGATGGAATTCTTGGCGCGTAATGCTGACATCGACAAAGTAATCATTCGACAATTTGGCTTGAATCGTAGCACTTTTTTCAGTGGTTAAAACTTCTTTGGTGCTTCGTAAAAGTGATAATAGCAGTTGATTATCTTGCTCATTTAGCGCTGATAAATCACATTTTTCCAATAGCCAGCAGAACAAACGATGGTCAAAATCATCTCCACCTAAACTGCTGTTGCCATTGGTAGACAAAACCTCAAAAATACCTTTTGATAATTTTAAGATTGATATATCAAAAGTACCGCCACCTAAATCATAAACAACATAAATACCCTCAGCGGCATTGTCTAAGCCATAAGCAATCGCTGCTGCAGTCGGTTCATTCAATAAGCGCAATACATTAATGCCAGCAAGGCGGGCAGCATCTTTAGTTGCTTGGCGTTGTGCTTCATCAAAATAAGCAGGCACTGTAATCACCGCACCTGTTAATTCACCGCCCAAGCTCTCTTCAGCACGTTGAATCAGTTGATTTAGAATCGCACTAGAAACTTCGATTGGGGTTTTAATGCCTTGGCGAGTTTGTAACTCAATAATTTTATCATTGCTATGAAAGCGATAAGGCAAGGCATTTCTATTGTTGATTTCTTCCAGCTTACGACCGATTAAACGTTTTGCAGAGCTAATCGTGTTTGCAGGATCAATTTTTTGTGCTTTGAGGGCATCGTAACCCACTTCAAGACGATCATCTTCACAATAGCGTACAACAGAAGGCAAACTAACTCGTCCTTCTGCATCGGGAAGACATTCAGTGCTACCGCTTTTGACGGTGGCTACTAAGCTATTGGTAGTTCCAAGGTCAATGCCAACAGCAAGGCGATGTTGATGGGGAGCTGCAGATAAACCTGGTTCTGCGATTTGCAATAAAGCCATAGTATTTCTATCGTTCGTTAGTGTTGTGTTTATCGGGCTGCTTTAATTTCAGCTCGTATTTTATTTAAAAATCTGCCTTGGCGCACAAATTGTGCAGCCTCGTTATATTGTTCTTGCTGCAAAGCTTGATTCAATTCTGAAATTAGTTTTTCATATTCTTGTTTGATTTCAGATTCAAGGCTATCCAATTCGCTCGTGTTTTCTTCAAATTTAGCTTCGGCCAATGTTTCACGCCATTGCATTTGTTGCATTAAAAACTCAGGAGCAAATTGAGTGTGTTCAGGTGCATCAGCATCAATGCCACATTGCCCTAATAAATAACTGGCTCGATCAATATCTGATTTTAATAAGCGGTAAGCTTCATTAATCGTTGATGAAAGTACCATTGCTTGTCGCTTTTCAAAACTCGATGCGGAAGCAAATTTATCAGGATGGTAAGTCGCTGCTAGTTGGCGATAACGATCTTCTAAATGCGTTTGATTAATTTCAAACTGTTTAGGTAGCTCAAAAAGGGCAAAATAATCTGTTTGCATAGTTGCTATTTTTTAGTGAAATTGAATATTTAAACGTGGAAACTTTCACCACAGCCACATTCATCTTTAACATTTGGATTGTTAAATTTGAAGCCTTCGTTTAAGCCTTCTTTAGTGAAGTCTAGTTCAGTGCCATCAAGATAAACATGGCTTTTAGGGTCAACAAACACTTTAACGCCATGACCTTCAAAAACCATGTCTTGTGGATCTGTTTCATCAACGAATTCTAATACATAAGCCATGCCCGAGCAGCCACTTGTGCGCACAGCCAAACGGATGCCAGCACCTTTACCACGTTTACTTAAATACTTTTCAATTTGAGCTGCTGCTTTTTCTGTAATAGAAATCATTTTAAAACCTCATTTAATTCTGTAAAACTGTATTTCGTAATAAATACGCCCCTAATCTCGCTAGGGGCGAATAATTTTACTCTTGACCACGCTTTTTCTTGTAGTCAGTAACAGCTGCTTTAATAGCGTCTTCTGCTAAGATTGAGCAGTGAATTTTAACAGGTGGTAATGCCAATTCTTCAGCAATCTCACTGTTTTTAATGGCCAATGCTTCATCTAAGCTTTTGCCTTTTACCCATTCAGTAATCAATGAAGAAGAAGCAATAGCAGAACCACAGCCATATGTTTTAAATTTTGCGTCTTCGATAACACCATTGTCATCAACTTTAATTTGCAAACGCATTACATCACCACAAGCTGGTGCGCCTACCATACCTGTTCCAACGTTATCATCACCTTTTTCAAATGAACCAACGTTGCGAGGATTTTCGTAATGGTCAATTACTTTGTCACTATAAGCCATAATATGCTCCTATAATTGCAGCAAGGCTGCATATGTTGTGTTTAGTGTGCAGCCCATTGCACGGTATCCAAATCAATGCCTTCTAAGTGCATTTCCCAAAGTGGCGATAAGTCACGCAATTTGCCAATTTTTTCTTTAATTAGGTTTGCAGCATAGTCCATTTCTTCTTCAGTCGTAAAGCGACCAAATGTAATGCGAAGTGAGCTATGCGCTAGTTCATCATTGCGTCCTAAAGCACGCAATACATAAGAAGGCTCCAAACTTGCAGAAGTACATGCTGAGCCACTTGAAACAGCCAATTCTTTAACTGCCATAATCAAGCTTTCACCTTCTACAAAGTTAAAGCTAACATTCAAATTTTGTGGAACACGATGCTCTAAATCGCCATTGATATAGACTTCTTCAATGTCTTTAATGCCTTCTAGGAAACGATTGCGTAGTTTTAGAGCATGTTCGTTGTCTTTTTCCATCTCTAAACGAGATAGGCGATAAGCTTCACCCATGCCAACGATTTGATGAGTTGCCAATGTACCGCTTCGGAAACCACGCTCATGACCACCGCCATGGATTTGAGCTTCTAAACGAATACGTGGTTTACGGCGAACATACAATGCACCAATGCCTTTAGGGCCATATGATTTATGTGCAGACATACTCATTAAATCGACTTTTGCTTCGTTTAAATCAATGTGTACTTTGCCTGTAGCTTGTGCTGCGTCAACGTGGAAAATGATTTTACGTTCACGGCAGATTTCACCAATAGCTGGAATATCTTGAACAACACCAATTTCATTATTAACCCACATAACTGATACTAAAATGGTATCTTCGCGGATGGCATTTTTCAATTCTTCTAAATCGATTAAACCGTTTTCTTGTACATCTAAATAAGTCACTGAAAAGCCTTGGCGCTCTAGTTCACGCATGGTGTCTAGCACGGCTTTGTGTTCAGTTTTTACGGTAATTAGATGCTTACCTTTGCTTTGGTAAAATTGAGCGGCACCTTTGATGGCCAAATTGTCTGATTCAGTTGCGCCTGATGTAAAAATGACTTCTTTACTATCGCAATTGATTAAATTCGCAATTTCTTGGCGAGCATTTTCAACAGCTTCTTCAGCTGTCCAGCCAAATACGTGGCTTGAGCTTGCAGGATTACCAAATTCTTCACAAAGGTATGGAATCATTTTCTCAGCAACGCGAGGGTCTATTCGTGTTGTTGCTGCATAGTCTAAATAAATAGGTGTTTTAATGGTCATGATTATGCTCTTTATAAAGTTATTATCTGATATCCGTGAAAGCAATTTTTTTGATTCCTTGGCTTGAGTCCAGATTTTGTTGGATTAAATGAGCCAAAGTAATACTAGTTAAATAACTTTCAATTGTTTTGTTTAGATTTTCCCATAAGTCATGGGTTAGGCAAGGAGTATCGCCGAGGCAGTTGCCTTTACCATTACATTGAGTGGCATCTAATGAATCTTCTGCAGCCGCTATAATTTGAGCAACATTAATCTCGTTTGATGGATGTGCTAATTTATAACCACCACCTGGACCTCTTACGCTATTAATTAAGCCAGCCCTGCGTAGTTTTCCAAACAGTTGCTCTAAATAAGCCAATGAAATATGTTGTCTTTCACTAATGGCGGTTAAGCAGACTGTTGAGTTGTTACCATGTAAAGCCAAATCAAGCATGGCAGAGACGGCGAAACGACCCTTAGTCGTCAAGCGCATATGAAAGTCTCCTATCCTTATTGATGAGCATTATGCAATTCCCGACTAAATTAGTCAAGTATTTTAAGAGAAATACTTTGGTAGGCTAGAAAGGTCCAAATGGTTAATGTGAATATTGGCATGTGCTTTGGTTTTAGGCTTGGCATGGTAGGCAACAGAAAAACCAGCTGCATCTAGCATTGGAATATCATTAGCGCCATCACCCATGGCTAAAACTTGGCTATCTTGTAGTTTCATTGCGCTTTGATATTGGCGTAAAATATCGGCTTTTGCTTGAGCATCAATAATGGGACCGGTAACTTTACCCGTTAATTTTCCATCAATGATTTCTAATTGGTTCGCATAAGCAGCGCTTAGACCTAATCTGGTTTTTAATTTATCAGTAAAGAAAGTGAAGCCACCCGAAACCAGAACAATTTTACAGTTATGCATTAGGGCTTTGCTAATTAGTTGCTCAGCACCTGGGGTCAATGTTAATACATGGTCGTAAACTTCTTGTAAGGCTTCTTGAGGTAAACCTTTGAGTAGGGCTACTCGCTCTGTTAAGGATTGGCTAAAATCCAGCTCACCACGCATTGCGCGTTCGGTGATTTCTGATACTTGATCTTTGATATTATTTTGAGCAGCAATTTCATCAATGCATTCGATTGTGATTAAGGTTGAATCCATATCGCTCACAATTAAACCGATGTTTTGAAAAGACTGGTCGGGAATGATTGAGAAATCAATGCTTTGCTTGGTTAGCTGCTCTTGAATGGCTTGAGGTAATTCAGTGGTTTTAACCAATGGCAAACGTAGACTATCTTGATGAATGACTGGCGCGCTAATCCTGAGAGATGTCCACAGAAAATCCAGTTGGCAAGCGGCTAAATTAGGGTGCTGCAAAACCAAAACATTCATAGTCATTATTGCCTTTTAAGATGAATAGTATTACCTATTATTGTGCCATAAAATATTGTTTATGTGGTTTCTTTTCGATGTTAATTATCAATTAATATTATTAAACAATATGGCTTGTAAAAATTATCATTTATTTGAATTGGTTAGACGATTTTTATATTGGTTATCATGGTGCTAGACCGCCATTAGAAACTGTAATACGCACAGCTTTTAGGTTTTCTGGTGTGACATGAATAATACCTTCACCAGGCACGTCGATTTCTGCAATCATAAATAATGCCAAAGTGGTGAGGATGGGTAGTAATAATATAAGCGAGTTATTGCCATGAATGCCACGGATATTGTAGCCAATCAGGAAATTGGAACACAACGCAAAGACAATCAGTAAAATCCATGCGGGAAAAGGAACTTGGTTGCGCCAACTGGATATTGTTCTTTGCTGTGCAGTATATAGATTATTGCAAGCATCTAAGACAGTAACAATCATCGAGTTAGGTTCTTCTTTGGCAATTTTGCTGAGCATTAACCACATTTTTGTTTGTAGTTGAATAGATGCCATGCGGGCATTAGCACGTTCTGCATTATCTGTTGATTCATAAAATTGAATTCTTAAGCTTAGATAATCTTGCAGCATGGCTTCAGCTTGAATTTGGTATTTATCTTCTAATAAAGATGAACGTTGAAATGCATGTCCAATGGCTACTGCCTCATCTTCTTCAGCTTGAATTCGGTCATTGTAACCACTAATAGCAAAGGTTAATAAAAAGCCGATTAGCAAACCAAATAAAGACAAAATAGCGCCCAATACAATTTTTAATTCATCCTCTTCTGCTAGATTTTCTTGTTTTTTTCTTTTCCAAATCACTTTGCCAAGTAGGGCAGATAAGCTTAATGTAATAAGAGCAAATAAAAATAGCAAAATTGAGGAATGACTAAATTGTGATAAAAATTCAGACATGACTGCCCCAAAATGAATACTGAATGGATAAAAACATTGTCTCCATTATAGGGCTTGGGGCATTTTAAACCCATATTAATATATTCATTTAAATGAAAGATTTATATTCTAATAATAAATATATCGGGTAGTACATGCATTTTTGAGAAGAATCTTATACTCAGTGAGTATAAGATCTTAATTATATTCCCATTGCATGACGAATCAGTTGTACTTTAAACCAAGATAGTTTATTGACTAAGCTTAAGCCGATATTACGAACTTGGCTAATGCCAGGTACCTGTTGATTAGCAAATAAATGGAATAAACCATCGCAGCCTAATTGCATTGTTCGTACAGCTGCTAAGCGATTTTGATGGTACTGTTGAAGTTGCTGTTGGGCACCTAAGTTGGTGGTTGCATGAGATAAAATTTTTGCTAGTTCTACTACATCGCCAAAACCAATATTGACGCCCTGTCCAGCTAAAGGATGAATCGTATGGGCAGCATCACCAATTAAAGCTATACGAGTGCTAATGGTGGTTTCTGGTCGACGTAGTTTTAATTCAAAAGCATTCGGTTTTGTAACGCACTCTAGGTTGCCTAAGCGGTATTCACTTTGCTTAGCAACAGATTTTGCCAATTCTTCCGTTGATAAATCAAGCAATTTTTCAGGAGTGCTTGTTGACCAAACAATTGATATTTTATTATCAGGCAAAGGTAAATAAGCTAAAATTTCCCCATTCTTAAACCATTGAAAAGCAGTTCCTTGGTGACTCTTTTCTGCTTGGAAGTTGGCGACAACGCCATGATGATGATAAGGGTCAACCTGTGTCTTTATTTTTGCTTGTTCTCGAACCCAAGAGTTAGCACCATCAGCACCAATGATTAGTTTGCTGTGGATGGTATTGCCATTTTCTAATGTTACCAATGCTTGGTTTAAATCAGTTTGAATTGCGGTAGCATGTTCGGAAATAACGGTGATATAGCTATCATTGAATTGTTGCCAAATGCTAGATAATAGCCATTTGTTTTCAATGATATAGGCTAGTTGATGACTACCAATATCGGTGGCATCAAAAATAATTTCTCCTTTGTTATCACCTTGGACATCCATGCATGATACTGGTTGGATGCGGCTATGATCCGGCCAAGCGTTTAAGCTTTCTAAAAAGGCTTGATTGGATGGGCTAATCGCAAATATGCGTGAATCCCATTCTTGCTGCAATTGGCTATTATCTGTTAAAGCTGGGCGCAATTCTAATAGGGCAACACGTTTTTTCTGTGCCTGTAATGCTAGTGCCATTGATGCACCAACCAGACCACCACCAATAATCACTACGTCAACATTAAGCATTTTTGTCATGATTTTTATCCTATTCTTAAGTCTTATAAACCGTAAAGCAAATGGTGGGTGAATTTTTTTCTAAGCGTTGGAATGGCATCTAATGCTGACATAACGCCCCCTCTACCTATTTTAAGCATCGTGTTTGGGTGGTCAAAAATGGTCACCAAACTATGAGTAAAACCAACAATGCTATGAGCATCTATACTTCGTTTTAAGCAATATTGTTTACCAAGGTTCTCATTTTTAATTGCATACGGTTCAGCGAAAAAACGGCAAAGGGTTTGTGCATCACGTACGCCAAGGTTGAGCCCTTGTGCGGCAACAGGGTGCATTGTTTGTGCTGCATTGCCAATACAAATTACTTTGCCACTGTATACTTTGTTTAGCTGTTTTAATACCAAGGGGAAACTGCTAATGTCGTCCACTTTGGTCACGTCCCCTAGGCGCTCACCAAAGGAGGATTTAAACACGTCAATCCATTCTGATTGGCTCATATTTTGTAACTGTTCAGCTTGTGCTGGTGTTTTTGTCCAAATTAAACGATAAGCATCGTAATAAGGTAATAATGCCATGGGTCCTGCATCAGCAAATCGTTCGAAAGCCACTCCTTTTGGAGGTTGTTTAAAGTGAACGGTTGTAACTACAGCAGATTGTTCATAGCGGTATTCATGTTGTTTAATTCCAGGAAGGTTTGAAGTTAATTGGCCGCCTTCTGCTAAAATTAACCACTGACAGGTAACAGTTTGCCCATTGGCTAAAGTAACTTGCGCCAGTTGTTTTAAAGTATGCACTTCTTGTACGGGTGTTTGCCACCATGTCGTCACTTGTTGTTCTAATAAAGCTTGTTCGCATGCATTAATAATATGCTTATAGTCAACGACTTTACCTAGGTAAGGTAATTTCATATCTTCTTTATCTAATAATGTTCGACCAAAAGCATTTTGTTGCGAAACATGAACTTGTGATATGGTTGTTAGTTGTTTGTCATCTAATGGGACATTAGCTTGGAGAAATGCTTGTACACTGTTATAAGATAAGGCCAAAGTTCGTTTATCCGTGACTGTGCTTTCTTTTGCACGCGCCTCAATCAGCAGTACATCAAAACCTTGTTGTTTGAGATTCAATGCTGCTAAGGCACCAACAGGGCCTGCGCCGACAACAATGATTTGAAAGTGATTAGGAGCCTTCTCCATTTTGATATCCATTAAAAGCCACAACAAGCTATATTGTATCTTAAAAAAATAGTTATGATTTGATATGGCTAAATGGAAAGTGAAGATTAAACTATATAAGTTTGTTTTATATTAAGTTTTTTAAAATGGTTAATCATTTTTATGTCGCAAAGAATATTAAGATAACTTTTGGTAAAATAGCCATATTCAAATCTGAGCAGATGGGTGCAATGCATGGCAACTTGGCATGATTATTTATCACAAGAAAAACAAGAGTTATATTTTCGGACATTATTGGCTCGAGTTGAGTCTGAAAGAGCAAGTGGACAGATCATCTTTCCACCGCAACAAGATGTTTTTAATGCATTATCATATACAGAATTTGATCAAATTAAAGTGGTTATCTTAGGGCAAGATCCATATCACAATATTAATCAGGCCAATGGATTGGCATTTTCAGTTAATCAAGGCATTAAAGTACCACCATCATTACACAATATTTATAAAGAATTAATGACAGATATTGATGGCTTTCAAATGCCAGGACATGGTTCGTTAGTCAGTTGGGCAAAACAAGGTGTTTTATTATTAAATAATGTTTTAACTGTGAATGCACACCAAGCCAATTCTCATGCTAATTGGGGATGGGAAAGATTCACTGATAAAGTGATTGAGGTTGTTAATGAGCATCAACAGAATGTTGTATTCATGTTATGGGGAAATCCTGCACAGAAAAAAGGTTCGCAGATTGATGCAACAAAGCATTTGGTTTTAAAAGCTCCCCATCCATCGCCATTATCAGCATATCGAGGTTTTTTTGGTTGTCAGCACTTTTCGAAAGCAAATGATTACTTACAAAAACATGGTAAAACACCTATTAACTGGGTAATGAGTGAATGAAATGAAGTTAAACCCGCAGCAGCAAGAAGCGATTGAATATCTCGGTGGACCGTTATTGGTTCTAGCGGGCGCTGGTAGTGGAAAAACTCGTGTTATTACACAAAAAATTGCGTATATGATTCGCAAAAAACATTTCCAAGCCCACAAAATTGCAGCCATTACATTTACCAATAAAGCTGCAAAAGAAATGCAAGAGCGCATTGCATTGCAGCTAGATAAAAGTGAGAGTAAAGGTTTAACAGTTTGTACTTTTCATTCTTTAGGGATGAGAATGTTGCGTGAAGATGCTGCTGCTGTTGGTTATAAAAAGCAGTTTTCTATTTTGGATTCATCCGATAGCCAAAAGATTATTCAAGAGATTATTGGCAGTAGTGGCAAAGACGCTATTTTTAAAACACAAGGGCAATTGTCTCTTTGGAAAAATGATTTAATTTCCCCTGAACAAGCTTTGTTAATGGCTGAAAATGAGTGGGAAAGACAAATGGCTCAAGTTTATGCCAGTTATCAAGCTACCTTGCAGGCTTATCAGGCTGTGGATTTTGATGATTTAATTAAATTACCAGCAGAGATTCTTAAAAATAATGCAGAGATTCGTTATAAATGGCAGGAACGATTTCAGTATTTACTCATTGATGAGTGCCAAGATACCAATGCTTGCCAATATACCTTAATGAGACAGTTAACGGGGCTTGAAGGGCGGTTTACTGCGGTAGGGGACGATGACCAGAGTATTTATGCTTGGCGTGGGGCAAATGTTGAGAATCTGAAATTATTACAACAAGATTATCCGCATTTAAAAGTTATTAAACTAGAACAAAATTATCGCTCAACCGCTCGCATTTTAAAAGTAGCAAACCAAGTGATTAGTCACAATCCAACTAAGTTATTTGAAAAAAAATTGTGGAGCGAATTTGGCATGGGCGATGAAATTCAGGTTATCACCTGCCAGCATGAACGCCATGAAGCAGAAGTCGTTGCAAGTAAGATATTACAAAGTAAATTACAGCGTGGCGATTCTGCAAAATACAATGATTATGCGATTTTGTACCGCGGGAATCATCAGGCAAAGTTATTCGAAGAAGCATTGAGAAGCCAGAGGATTCCTTATCAAATTTCGGGCGGGCAAAGTTTTTTTGATAGAGCTGAAATAAAAGACATTTTGGCATATGTTCGATTGCTAATTAATGAGCATGACGAACCTGCTTTTTTACGGGCGATTACCACTCCTAAGCGAGGCATTGGTGAAGTGACCTTAGCTAAATTAAATGAATTTGCTCAAGTTCATCAACTTAGTTTATTTGAAGCAGCTAGTCATCCCGAGGCCATTAAATTGTTGCCAAGTAAGAACCAAGCCGATGTTAATCAATTTATTTTATTATTGGCTGATTTGTCTCATAAAGCCCAAACGCTAACGGCTGGTGAGTTTATGGGGCATTTGTTAGAAATGATTCAGTATGAAAATCATTTGTATGCCACGGAAGAAGGCAAGCGTGGTGAAATGAAATGGAAGAATATTCAAGATTTAGTACGTTGGTTGAATAACAAAGGCGAACAAGATAATAAAAATATTATCGAATTAGGGCAGACCATTGCATTAATGAATCTTTTAGAAGGTAAAGATGAAGATGAAATTGATTCTGTGAAAATGCTAACACTTCATGCTTCTAAAGGCTTGGAATATCCACATGTGTTTTTAGTGGGTTGCGAGGAAGGGCTATTTCCTCATGCGGAATGTCAAGAGGATGACAAAATTGAAGAAGAGCGCCGTTTAATGTACGTTGGAATTACTCGGGCACAGAAAAGTTTAATGTTGACACATTGTGTGAAACGCAAAAAAGCAGGTCAGTGGCAATTTTCAGATCCTAGTCGGTTTATCAATGAAATGCCCCAAGGCGATTTACGCTTTTTTGGTCGTAAAAACAGTGAGCCGATAGTTAGTAAAAATGAAGGTAAACAAAAGTTAAGCAATATGCGTTCTATGTTGGATGCCATTAAAAATAAAAAAGAATAATCAAATAAATAAATTATATTGAAAATAAATGTTATGCATATTTCATTTTTGTGAAGTATCTTTTAAACTACTCTTATCGTCGGTGATTAAAATAACTTAAAAAGTTGTGGTTAATTTCAACAAGGGAGTAGTGTGATGCAAAAGTGGATTGTCATTTTGATGGTTAGTATGGGGTTGGTTGCTTGTCACTCGGAAAAACAAGAAGAAACTGTTGAATTAGCTTCTGAGAATATTATGCAGAATCAAGTAGATTCTGCATCTGATTTTGAGCATACATCTGAAAATAGTGTTGATTTTGTGGGTATTTATTTGACTCAAAGTCCAGATTTAACAGCAAGCTTAGATTTGAATGGTGATGGTAGTTATCATTTTAAAGGCAATCGCTATAAAGATGGTAAGGAAGAGCAATTTAGCTATGAGGGTCAATACAAATGGCTTGCTGATGGCGTGAGAATCCAACTAGGTGAAGAAGCTAAAAATGTACAGTTTTTTATTGGTGAAAATGCGATTTGGTATTTAGGAGATAATCCTGACAATAAAAATACTTATGTTGATATTCAAAATAACCCAGAGTTTATGAAAGAAATTGATTAATCAAAGTTGAAATGAGTTAAAAGAAAAAGCCAAGCAATGAAGCTTGGCTTTTTTATGGCTTACGTTTATTAAGCTTGTGGCGTTAATTTTTCCAAGCCACCCATTAGTGGGCGAAGTACTTCAGGAATGATAACGCTACCATCAGCTTGCTGGTTGTTTTCTAAAATCGCCACTAAAGTACGACCAACAGCTAAACCAGAACCATTTAATGTATGAACATATTGGTTTTTACCTTGCTCATTTTTAAAGCGTGCTTTCATGCGGCGAGCTTGGAAATCTTCGCAGTTTGAGCAGCTAGAAATTTCTCGGTAAGTGTTTTGAGCTGGAACCCAAACTTCTAAATCATATGTTTTTGCTGCACCAAAGCCCATGTCGCCAGTACACAAGGTAATAACACGATAAGGTAATTCCAAAGCTTTTAAAATGTTTTCTGCATGAGAAACCATTTCTTCCAAAGCTTCATATGATTTTTCTGGATGAGCAATCTGCACCATTTCTACTTTATCAAACTGATGCTGACGAATAAATCCACGAGTGTCTTTACCATATGAGCCAGCTTCTGAACGGAAGCAAGGAGAGTGCGCCGTCATGCGAATTGGCAGATCACTTTCTTTTAGAATACTTTCACGAACAGTATTGGTTAAAGTAATTTCTGCTGTGGAAATTAAATATTGTTCTTTATTGTCAACTGCTTCAGGAGCACCTGAAGTCACTTTGTACATATCTTCAGCAAATTTAGGTAATTGACCTGTGCCATATAAAATATTTGGATTCACAATATATGGAGTGTAATGCTCAGTATAACCATGTTTAATGGTATGAGTATTTAACATAAATTGTGCAATGGCACGGTGTAATAATGCCATTTGCCCACGTAATACTGTGAAGCGAGCACCAGATAATGCTGCACCCATTTCAAAATCTAAACCCAATGAAGCACCTACATCGACATGGTCTTTGATTTCAAAATTAAATTCTTTTGGCGTACCGACTTTTCTGACTTCGACGTTATCATTTTCGTCTTTACCTGCTGGGACGTCAGCATGTGGCAAGTTCGGAATTTCTAATAGCCAATTATCTAGTTCAGCTTGTACTGTTTCATACTGAGCTTCTACATCTTTTAATTGGGAACCTAATTGACCAACAGATGCCATTACTTCGCTGGCATCTTCGCCTTTACTTTTTAAAATGCCTATTTGCTTGGAAACTTGATTGCGTTCCGCTTGCAACTCTTGGGTTTTCGTTTGTAAGTCTTTTCGAGCTGCTTCAAGTTTTTCAAAACGTTGCACGTCGAATTTGTAACCACGTTGAGCTAATCGAATCGCAACTGCATTCACATCATTGCGAAGGAGTTGTATATCTAACATATTGTATTTTCTATAAATTTATAAATTAATATAATAATCAATAAACAAAAGACAAGCTAATCAAAGATATTTCCGCAATTTAGCCTTATGGCTTTTAAACTTTGTTTTTGCGGATATATTTTATAGTCATGTTTTATAAGGCATGACCTAGCTGCCTTTTCACGGTTGCAATGCTATCAGGTTTTAGAAAGAAATCAGTGCCTAATTTTATTTTTAGGTTACTGAGTCATTAAACTGATAGCTTATCTTTTAATGCTGGATTCTTATCTGTGGCATTTATTCTTATTTTAGCAAAACGTTAATTAAATGCGCTAGTGATTAACGCTATTCCGTTTTTTGTGCTAAACCAATGCACATGAATAACCAACATTTCATGATTAATAATTTCTTCTAGTTTACCAGTTATTATAAATCTAAGCTTTGCTTTTATCGCGTTTGGATTCATTGCCAAAACCGCATCTGATAGCACATGAGTTTTGCTTTTGAACATATTATGGGGTTTTTATCCGACAACATGGGTTGCATTTATTGTGCTTTTTGATGCTTTTTTGGCAATTTTTAATTAAGCTAAGGCTGGATCGCTAATGGAATCAAAAGATGTTTCCATTCGACCAGCAAAGCGTTGGGAATAATGGTCTTGATTATCTAATGTTACTAAGAAATCATACCAATGGGCGGTTTTCTCAAGGTTTAAAAATTGTTTGTGATGTTTTCCTGGAGCAAGGGCTATTTTTAGTTCTTGATTGTTCTGATAGGCCAATGGAAGTAGGTTGAAGTGCAAAGGAGAATTGCCTTTATTTGTAAATTGTATCTGAATGCCTTTTTTATTTTTATCATACAATATTTCTACTTCTGGATTAATTTCACTTAAATTTTGAACATTTCCAACAAAATGGCGGTGATAAGCATTTGGACCTAATACCCAAAGATTATAATGTCCCGAATTATCAAGCATTACATCCCAAATATCACTAATTTCTTTTCCAGCCTCAACGACATATCGCCTTGGTATTTTGTCTAAATTTAATTTGTCATAGACGTGATATACCGCACCTTGACTGCCGGTATTTTTAAAAAATAGCTCTACATGATTCGGATGTCTGGTTATCGATGTATGCAATTCATACGGTAGTTTTCTTGATAGTTTGATGCCTTTATTTTGAATTGGTAGGCTGTTTTTTTCAGGTAATGGGACGCTTGGTAAGGTTTCTTGAATTTTTCTAAATTGATCTGCTTGTAATCGAGTTATCTTAGGGGATAGAGTTGTAACAGATTCGGTATTGGGAGTTTTAAAATTAAATGCGCTGGTTAAATTGCCGCAGATTGCACGACGAAATGGGCTAATATTGCTTTCAATGACGCCAAATCGCTCTTCGAGAAACATTAATATGGATGTGTGATCAAAGGTTTCCGAGTTTACCCACCCACCTTTACTCCATGGCGAAACAACATACAGCGGAACACGAGGGCCAGGACCATAAACCCGATTGTCTGCAGCTGGTTGCTCAGTGCTGCCAGCTGGTGGTTGATGGCTATAGTATTCATAAGACATATCTTGCTCGCTAAGTGTCGATTTTCCTGCGAATTGATTATTTTTAATTTTCGATGGTGCAGAAGGTGGTGGTACATGGTCAAAATAGCCATCATTCTCATCAAAATTCACAATCAAAACAGTTTTACTCCACACTTCTGGTACGGCTGTTAATGCGTCTAAAATTTCTTGAATAAACCAAGCTCCTTGAACAGGGCTTGAGGGGCCAGGGTGCTCGCAATAAATAGCTGGTGCATTAATCCATGATACTTGTGGTAAGTTGTCTTCTTTAATGTCACGCTTAAATGCATCTAAGTAATTTTCAGGAGAAGTACCCGGTAAAGTATTGGCAATGCCTTTATACAACGGATCTGGATATGGATATTGGCGGTCATAAGCATGGTATGGAAGCGGTTGTTTGTTTGGGTAATAAGGAGTATTGGCTGATTCGCCACTGGAGACAGGAAATCCTGACGCGATATTGGCTTTTTTAAAGTTAACAAATGATCCTAGCATGTTATCTCCCCATTCATCAGGCATGTTTTGATAACATATCCATTGAATCCCTGCTTTTTCAAGCCGTTCTGCGTAGGTGGTCCAAGTGTAGCCTATGTTGACTGTTTTTGGATTGCCATCTAGCTTACTCCATTCATTGTTAACATAAGCACGATTACTTGGAAGAGCTCCATTGGTTCCTGTTAAATGAAATGATCTATTGGCATCTGTTCCTGTGTGAATTGAGCAGTGATAAGCATCACAAATGGTAAATGCATTGGCTAAGGCAAACTGAAACGGAATTTCTTTTTCTTTGTAATAGCCCATAGAAACATCATGTTTATGTTCTGGCCAATGTGTCATTCGTCCATTATCCCACGCTAGTTGAGTATCTACCCATGTATGAGGTGTTCCTCCGGCACGTTGAGCATTATGATAATCGCCATTCAGATGATATGGCGTTAAAGTACTGCCATTTTTTCTGATTTGATGCCATATATTCGGTTGATTAGGAACGGGAATGGTCATTCTATCGGAGAAGCCACGTACCCCGGCTAATGTTCCAAAATAGTGGTCAAATGAGCGGTTTTCTTGCATGAGAATAACAACATGTTCGACATCATGAATCGTACCTGTTTTATTATTAGCAGGGATAGCTAAAGCTTTTTGTATGCTGAGAGGGAGGCTAGCTAGCGCGGTAGAGCCTGCTAATGTATGGAGGAAGTTTCTGCGAGTAACCATAATGATTTATCCAAAATTAGTTTACCTACTAAGAATCTTCACCTTAAATACTTATATTGAAAGTTTTATGACAAATGGTAATTTATAATAGAATTTTTTTTAAAAATATTTTTTAACATATTGATAATAATGTGCTTATATTTATTTATAAGATAGGGTGTATGGTGTTTTTAGCTAGAAATTTCTCCAATATATTGGTCAGAAATTTAGAAAAAATAGGTATTTTTAATTGTGGTTATTGGGATGATTTACGTGATAGTAATGTTGTGAGTTGAATTGACTAAAAACAGCTGTTAATCCGAAAGAATTAACAGCTGTTTTCTTCATGCTTGATGTGTGTATTGCTTGTCATTACTGACTTTATTTTTTAGAACAATAGCATAATGAATGGGAAATTGGAATATTTTATTTGTAAAGTTAAATAAAAATATTTATATGATAAATAAATTTATTATTAGGGTTGGTTAGTTAAAATATGATTGATTATTATATATATATCAAAAAATCATTTATATTAAGACATTAATAAATGTATCTTTTTTATATTTTTGTCATTTTTCGTATATTCAATTAGCATTATTAATCCAAAAGATAAATAATATTGATAATAATATGCTAAATTTTTAAAAATGATACAAATTGTATTGTAAATTACAGAATATTTGTAATATTATAATGCCTAACAGATGTTCATTGAGCATCTGTTTTTAAATCCTTGATGTGTATGTTGCGCCAGTTCCTTTACGGAACTGGCATTTTTTTTGGTTATTTTAATCATTCATATATTCTCTAATTCACAAGTGTTATTGCTACTGAAAAGTAGGTCGGTATCTTGTTCTCTTGATTTCAAAAATGAATATGCGTCTTCATCTAAATCCAATCTTTTAATGTATTATTTTGTGGTAAATAAGAAAATTTTAATGAATTAAGATTATGATTTAATATACAAAAATATTTCGCACAATTATTATAATGTGAATGGTATTTGTCATAAATGGAGGTTGATTGTGCTTTTAGATTGCAATTTGACGAAGGTCTTTATATTTACGTTTTTGGTTTTACTTGCTGGTCATAGTGATTATTTATTTTTACAATTATCACAAGATAGCCATACGAAGCAGGAGATAATCCGCATGTTAGGCATGAAAAAGCAATATGATTATTCTGTCGCTTTGTAAAAAATAGTTGCCATTATTTTGTGTTTTAAAACGGTAGCTGGATGCAGGTTTTGCTTTAAGTGATATGTAAATTAGCTTGTTTTTGTTATATCAATAGTTTTTGTTAATTAATGAGGCTTATTAAGTGTTTCAGGGAGCCTATTATTGTCAATTTCAATAAAAAAAATTGGTATAAAAGGTGTAATTAATTTAATTTAAGTTAAAATATTGAAGATACTATAAATAGCTTTTATAAATGGTTTATTAGGATAAGGAAAGAACCAATGCCTTCAAATAATGATTTGGTATTTTATTTAGAAGAAGATGAGGTGCCTGAGGTGGCATCGCCTCGTGAGAATGTTAAAAATCATCAACCAGAGAAAATAGCTGAGCAGCCTAATAATGCATTGGAAGCAACTTTATCGTGGGAGGAAAGTTTACAGAGTTTACGTAAACTGCGCACGCATGAATCTCCGCCAGGAAAATCAGCAAGTATTGCTGGGTTTATTAATCGGAATCATGAGCCGATAACAGCGGTGGGTGCTGAACAACCATTAGAAATTCAAGAGCTTGAAACAAGCAAAGTAGAAAGTGCAGTTATTAAGCCTGAGGTTGTGTTAAAACAAGAACAAAAAAAAGCCGTGTATGAGAATTATTTGGATTCTTGGCAAGAGCAGCATAATTTAAATAAAAGTAGCCAAGATGAAGTTGAACTGCTGTTTACTGAGGATTGGTTTTCAGCACAAGATGATGTATTGCTTAGCAATGATGAAGTTGAAATTCAAGCTGAACAAGTTGTTTTGTTAAAAGAAAATACAGTTGTTGATGATGTAGAAGTCTTTCAGGCAGCCTCTTTAGATGAGGAAGAGTTAACAGAACAAGTTGCAGCTGTGGAAGATGATTTTCAGATTGTGAATGTTGATCAAACAGCATTGCAAAAAGAAGATATGCTGGCTGTTAATTTGCAGGTAATTGCTCCAAAAGCGGGAGAGAAAAGGGTTATTTGCTTAAGTGAAGCCGCTTTGGTTGAAAGGTTAACTCAGCAATTAGAAGTGCATTTAAGCAATATTATTGGCGGAACTTTAAAGACGATTGTACAAAAACACACTTCACTTTTATTAAAACAAGCTGAAGAATCTTTGGTTGAGGAAATACCCAATTTGGTTAATGAAGTGATTGAACATAATATTAATGATATTTTGCTGGATATTAAAAACAAACAATCATAAAGCTGTCATGAAATTGACACATGAGCCGATTACACTAATGACTTATTTATCTTGATGAACAAGAAGGGTTGAAGCATGGCTGAACATACGTCCTCTCAATTCAATATGGAATTAGAAAACATCCGTACTAAAGTAATGAAAATGGGTGGTTTGCTTGAGCAACAATTATTGGGTATTTTGAATGCAACAGCAGTATTAGATGCTGAAAATTTACCCAATATTATTGCCAAAGATGCACAAGTGGATCAAATGGAAGTTGTGATTGATGATGAGTGTCAATTAATTATAGCCCGACGCCAACCCGCAGCAAGTGATTTACGTTTTGTATTAACAGTGACTAGAATCATTACAGATTTAGAGCGAATTGGTGATGAAATTAAAAAAGTAGCACTGCATACACATGAGTTAATTGAAAGTAATCGTGTTTCTGTCAGCCAGTTATATGATGTTAACCGTATGGGTGAAATTGCTTTGGGCATGTTGCGTAAAGCATTGGATGCTTTTGCTCGAGTGGACCCGACAACATTTATTGATGTTGCAAAAACAGATGATCAATTGGATAAAGAATATGATAATCAGTTAAGAACATCAATAACATATATGATGGAAGATCCACGCAATATTAGCGTATTAATGGATATTCTATTTATGTATAAAGCCATTGAACGAATGGGCGATCATGCTTTAAATATTACGGAGCATATTGTTTATTTGGCCAAAGGAATTGATATTAGGCATCAATCACGCATTGCAGCCAGTGAAAAAATCATAGCTTTATCAGATTCAAATTAATCATCATTGGAATTTAAACCAGTGATATTCGGTAACGGCTGTATTGGCAATGCAGCCGTTTTTATTTTCTATTTAATAGCCATAATTGTGCATACTTTAGAAAAGTATAAAATGAAGAAAGACAAGCCACCAAAAAGCCATGTTGTTTATCTAAAAAGCCTTTTCTAAACACATAGCTCTTTAGAAAGTTACTGGTAGCATGAGTTGTCGCCGTCCAGAGTGAAGCTTTTTTACCCTGCGCTTGTTTTTCAACAGCCCAAGCCATTGCATAGTTCACCATTTTATTGACATAGTGAGCTAGTGAATCATAAGTGTAATGCAATAAATCCCCATCTAAGCGAATTTTATTTGCATCGTTAGGCGTGATGACGGATTCATGTACTAAATTACTATTGTATTGAGTGTAATTCTTGTGAAATAAACGGATAATATAATCAGGATACATGCCAGAATGGTACATGAATTGACCCATGACGGCCGTTAAACGATTAATGACAAAAACAGTATTGTGATCTGGTTTTTGTTCTAAAGCAGATAAAATACTCTCTTTTAATTGATCACTCACAATCTCGTCTGCATCAAGCCAAAGCACCCAATCACTGGTAATGTGTTTTTGTGCTCGTTGTCTTTGAATGCCAAAACCTTCCCAATTGGGGTAGGAATAAACATTGGCACCCATTTTCTCAGCAATCTCTAAGCTATTATCTGTGCTACCTGAGTCAATAATCACAATCTCATCAACCCAGCCATGGATGCTTTGTAAGCATTTCTCTAATTTATCAGCTTCATTTTTGATAATTAAGGCACAGCATAAGGTTGGGTGAGTAGATTGCATAAAGATTATCCAAGAAAGCGCCATAAAATGGCGAGGCTAGCAATAAATAACAAAGAGAAAGCAATAATTTTAACATAACTGCGCACTTCACGTTGTTGTTGCCCAGTCAGAATTCTTTTGAATATGAAAACCATTAATGCAAATATGAATAAAATTAATAATAATCTAAATACAACGCCCATTTTCATCCGCACAAGGAAAGCTGAAGCAGCTATAATGACATTTTTCTCATCATTTGCCTATTCGTTATGATTGCTACAGACAGTGTTGGGTTAGTTAAACCACAAAAAATTGCTTTTGATAAACCATTAAAACTTCAAAATGGGCAAGTTTTGCCGAAATTTGATTTGATGGTAGAAACTTATGGGCAGCTTAATGCGGCTAAAAGCAATGCTGTTTTAATTTGTCATGCACTATCAGGACATCACCATGTTGCAGGTAAACATTCTTTAGATGATAAGCATGTTGGTTGGTGGGATAACATGATTGGACCAGGAAAACCCATCGATACCAATCATTTTTTTGTGATTGGATTAAATAACTTAGGTGGATGCCATGGTTCAACAGGGCCGACAAGCATCAACCCAAGCACCAATAGTCTTTATGGTGCATCATTTCCAATGATGACCGTTGAAGATTGGGTTCATTCACAAGCCATGTTAGCTGATTACTTTGGCATTGAACAATTTGCAGCTGTTATTGGCGGCTCATTGGGTGGAATGCAGGCATTGGCTTGGTCTATGATGTATCCGGATCGCTTGCGCCATGCTTTGGTAATTGCATCGGCACCTAGATTATCAACTCAGAATATTGCTTTTAATGATGTTGCAAGACAAGCTATTTTAACTGATCCTGATTTTCATGGTGGTCATTATCATGAGCACAATACCATTCCTCGGCGCGGTTTAAAAATTGCTCGAATGATGGGGCATATTACTTATTTGGCAGAAGAGGGCCTTGGTAAAAAATTTGGCCGAATCTTGCGCAATCCTCAGTATAACTTTGATTTTGATATTGATTTTGAAGTGGAATCTTATTTGCGATATCAAGGGGATAAGTTTGCAGAAATATTTGATGCCAATACATATTTATTAATGACTAAAGCTTTAGATTATTTTGACCCAGCACGAGAATATGATGGTTCATTGGGAAAAGCTTTAGAGCATGTTAAAGCCAAGTTTTTTGTCGCAAGCTTTAGTACCGATTGGCGTTTTAGTCCTGAACGTTCTCATGAGTTGGTTAAAGCACTCATTAGTCAAAATAAATGTGTTAAGTATATGGAAATTGAATCTCAACATGGGCATGATGCATTTTTGATGACAGATAAGGCTTATGTAGATGGAATGAGAGCTTATCTAAGTAGAGTTGTGAAGGAGTGTGCAGCATGACGGCATTACGACATGATTTGCAGCTAATATACGATTGGATTCCAGAAGGTTCTAGGGTTTTGGATTTAGGCTGTGGCTCAGGCAGTTTAATGGCCGCATTGGTTAATCAAAAATCTTGTCATGGTTATGGTTTAGAAATCAATACAGATTGCGTGATAAAAGCCATCGATGCTGGTGTTAATGTCATCCAGTCGGATTTGGAAGTCGGCTTGCAAGCATTTCAAGACAATTCTTTTGATGTGATTGTCTTGAGCCAAACAATTCAATCAATGCAAAATACAGAAACCATTTTGCAAGATATGAAGCGTGTTGCCAAAGAAGCAATTGTGACTTTTCCTAATTTTGGTTATTGGCGAAATAGAATTCAAATTGGCTTAGGTGGACATATGCCAGTGTCTGAAAGTATGCCTTATCAATGGTATAACACACCTAATATTCATTGGTGTACTTTGCATGATTTCGATAAGCTTTGTGAAAAAAATAACTTAAAGGTATTGGAACGTGCGGTCATGACAGCTGGTAAGAAAGTCCCTTTTTTACCTAACTTACTAGGTAGTTTGGCGTTTTATCGAGTAGGGTAAATTAAAAAAACAAATAAAAAAGGCTTAATTTTATCAATTAAGCCTTTTTTATTTTTTGAGTTATTTAACAGGTACTAACTCAACATAATCCACAATATCAATGATATTTTCACTATTTTGATCTGCTCCACAGCTTTTGCAAAACGGTGCGATATACCAATTTTTATCTGTAATAACTTTCTTTTTAATGGTTACTGGTGCACGTTGTAATAAAACAGCTGTTTCTGATGGGTTAAAGCAGTTATGGCTAGAGCAATAGTTAATTTTTTGCTTTGATTTTTTGATCCAATATTCAAAAAGATTGCCATATTTTTTTTTAATTTCGGTAGAAACATCCTTAAAGTTGGTTACTTGAATAGTCACATTAATATCCTTAATATATGTTTATAAATATATCAATAAATTTCAATAACTTATATTATACCATGTACATACGAAATAGTAAAATTGACCATATTATGCGCAAATATAGCAATACTTGATATTGAACTACTTCGGTAAGTTTGTAATCATAGATTTAGGTGTTGTTGTTTGATTTTATGGGAGAAATAATGAAAATTATATATTTATCTATGTTGGCAGCTTTATTGGCTGGGTGTTATCAGTACAATAGTTCAGATGGCGTGAGTGTTAAAACTCAGCAAGAATCTCAAGGTCAAGGAGATACAGTTATGTTTAATGCCATTCAAGAAAATGACTTACAGGTTATTAAAAGTTATATCGAAGCAAAAAATAATTTAGAAATTAGGAATGCCAATAATGAAACATTATTAATGGCTGCTGTGTATCAAAAAAATAATCAAGTGGCGGAACAATTAATTTTAGCGGGCGCAGATGTAAACGCACAAGATAATATGAAAAATAGTCCTTTTTTATATGCTGGTGCAGAAGGAAATATTGAGGTTGTGAAGCTGAGCTTAAAACATGGTGCTAATTTTAAAATTTATAATCGCTATGGCGGTAGTGCTCTCATACCTGCTGCAGAAAAAGGTCATGCGGATGTAGTTAAAATTTTAGCTAATGAACCAGGCTATCCAATTAATCATGTCAATAATTTGGGTTGGACCGCGATAAATGAAGCAATTATTTTAGGTAAGGGTGGTAGAGCTCATACTGAAATAGTTAAAGTTTTAATTGATGCTGGAGCGGATGTCAATATACCGGATTCAAAAGGCATTACGCCATTGCAGCATGCTAAAAGCCGTGGTTTTACTCAGATAATAAAGTTGCTGGAAGCTTCTGGTGCACGATAATTTTAAATCACAAATTTTAAATTTGGGCGATGGTAGACAGTAGAATAAAGACAGTAGTATCTTTCGTAATTATTAGGCGGTAAGATAGCAATTAAGCATGAGAATTGATTAACTAGCATGCTAACCAATTTTATAAGGACACCGTAAATGATTAAAAGTATGACTGGCTTTGGCAATGCCACTCAAGATAGCCCAAGCCATCGCTTAAATTTGGAATTAAGAGCAGTGAATCACCGATATTTAGATGTGCAATTTAAAATGCCTGATGAATATCGGTTTTTAGAAGGTGCTATGCGTGAAATTATCGCTAAGCATGTTTTAAGAGGGAAAGTTGAGTGTCGTCTTAATCATCAACTTTTACCAAAAAGCAATGATGTATTATCTGTTAACGATAGTTTGGTTCAGCAATTGGCAAGTTTTAATGAATCAGCTTTGAAGCAGTATCCACAATTACAAGCTTTATCGGTGGCTGATATTTTGCGACATCCTGGTGTGATTATTAGTCAAGATACTGATAAAGAGGCTTTGCAAAAAATTATTTTATCTATGCTTGAATCTACGCTACTTGATTTTAATGCCAGCCGAGAGAGAGAAGGCGAGAAATTAGCGGCTCATTTGCAAGAGCGTTTGCATGGCATGACAGAAATCGTTGCTGAGATTAAAGTGAAGTTGCCGCAATTAATCAGTGCTCATTTTGAAAAATGTGAGCAGCGATTACGTGATGCGGTAACGCAAATTGATGATGATCGCTTGAAGCAAGAATTTGCTCTATTTATGCAAAAGTCAGATGTAGATGAAGAATTGTCTCGTCTCGAAACACATATTGCTGAAGTTTCAAGAATCATTGGTAGTAAGGGAACTGTAGGTAAGCGATTAGACTTTTTAATGCAAGAGTTAAATCGTGAAGCCAATACATTGGGAAGCAAAGCAATTGCAGCAGAATGCACGCAAGCTTCTGTTAATTTAAAAGTATTGATCGAACAAATGCGAGAACAAGTTCAAAATATTGAATAAACGAAAAAGAAGCGGGAAATTATCCCGCTTCTTTTTTATGTTATTTCTCTTTATTTTCTATGGTGTGTGAATTTTCTTTTTTACATCCTAAGTACAGTAATAATCCCAATAATACTAGACCAATAACGAGAATATTTAGGATGTACATGAGTCCTTCTGATGTCGAAGCGCCCATTTGGTTATAAAGAATTGAGCCATTAATTCCTGCTGTACTGGGGAAAATCCATCGAATGTATCTTAAAAAAGTTGGCAATCCTTCTGCAGGCCAAGAAAAACCAGATATAAAATATATGGGTAATGACGTAAAAAGAATAACTTGTAGAACGCGCTCTCTATTTTTTATCCATAATGCGCATAGGCAACCGAGTATGGCTACAGTAGGGATAAGCACTAGCGCCAATAGAGTTGCTCCCACCATGTTTTGTCCGCGAGTATAATCATTGAAGGTAAATAGCCAGCCAAAATAAAAGCCAGTCATTAGCCAAGCCGTTAGGGATATTGCCAATATTCGTGCTAACCAACCTTTTACTGTTGTATAGAAGGATTTTCTTTCATACAACGTAGCTAACATGAGGGCTGTCCCCATTAGCAATGTTTGATGTAGGATTAAAATGGATACAGCTGGCACCACATAGCTACTGTAACCTTGGCTTGGGTTGTACAAGCTTTGAACTTGCAAGGAGAGTGGGTTACTTGTCATGTAGGCCTGAGGTAAGCTTTTTGCATGTCCACTTGTTAATTGTTTAATGGAAATGCCGACAGATAATGTGCCAATTGCTTTGGCAAATCCCATTGAAACACCTTCATTGAGTAGTGCATAACTGCCACTTGTGGCAATAGCAACGCTAGCATCACGTTGATACAGTACATCTCGTTTCAAATTGGCAGGAATAATCAAATAGCCATCAATTTTACCTTTCCAAAATAAGTCTTTTGCTTCATCAACGCTGTTTGCCATTGTTATTTTTAAGTTTGGGCTTGCCATTGAGTACCGAATAATTTGTCGAGATAAAGACGTATTATCATAGTCAACAACAGCAACCGGAATTTGGCGTGCGACTTGGTCTGCATAGGGCCAAGGATATAAGAATCCATATATTATGGGTGCTAATACAATTAATAATAATGGACCGACATCAGTGAAAATATTTTTAAATGTATCGGTAAATGAGTGGATGAAAGATTGCTTGTTATCATTCATTATCGTTTCCCCCATCGTTCTGGCATCTTATAAGCACGCATCAGTAGCATGGTTGTTAAGATGAAGATAATAGCTGTCGCCAGGCAATAGCCGACTATGGTGGGTAAAGCATAGTGTGCTGGTGTTCCCATTTGCATTTGTTTTACTTGTAAAACACCGTAGTGTGTATAGGGCAGGCACATTGCCCAGGTGTAAGCCCCTGATGACATGGCCAATAATGGGAAGCCTGTCCCACTGAATGCGAATGCTGGTGCTGTTAATATGCCTGTACCTGATAAAGCAGTACGCAGTGACATTGTTAAAAGAGAGAATAATGCACCCAACACAATGGATAATGTTGTTAAAAGAATTAAGGCAATTAGAGTCACTATCAGTGATGAAAAACTAACAATATGGGTACTTTGGATTAAGTAAATTGTCCAGCTATCAATGAGTGTAAAAGAAATGATACTAGGTAATAGTTTACCTAGTAATGAACCACTTAAAGCTGTCCGTGAAATTTTAGTTGGCGTGATGTTATTTAACCATAAACCCATGGTTTTATCTCTGAGTTCTCTGCCTGCGGTATATGCACCAGCTGTCATGGCTAAAATATGAAGCAATGCTGGAATAGCAGCGGTTCCAAGAAATAATTGGTAATCAGATGCGATATTAAATAACGGTACTAGATTGTTATCAAGTGGCGAGAAATTATCATGCGCTTGAGATGGCGTTTCGTTAATTGTTGACATACGCAGCTGGATTTTAATACCAGCAGCAATGGTTCCAATAACATTTTGTAAGTTACTTTGAATGAGTTTGGAATGAGTGCCATATTGAGCATTGACATTTAAGACAACATTTGAAGGGTGCCCTGATTTAATATCTTGCTG
>JASLFS010000006.1 GCA_030150505.1 Vitreoscilla sp.
CTGATGCAAAAAACTACAGCCCTGAGCAAATTCTTTACCGCTGTACTGCTGATGAGAAAAACAGTCTAAAAGAAATGTATGCTACTAACGGCGATTTTCGATGGGGCGGAATGTATTTAGCCAATCAAGCACTGAACTTACCTGACGTGTATTTAACAGCCATGGATGGATTGGGTGTTCGCCTTAAAAACCTCAGCACAGGCGAATATTATTCTAAATTTTGGAAAGGCCGAGCATTAACGGATGTTGATACCGATAGTTATGGATGGTTATTGGTTAAAGCCAAAAACTTTTCCAACACGGGGATAGAGGTTTTTAAAATCAATGGCTACAGCACTGGGCAGCGTCCGCCCCATAATAATACTGGCGCCTATCCTTTCGCTCAGCCATCTGGCTATATTGCTTTTAAAAGCAAACGAACATCGATTAATGTGACTGAAGGGGCTGATTCTCAATATTTTTACAATGGATTTTATGCTTCATGGCCAGCCAGTTTTAATTTGTATCGGCGCTTAAAAGTTCGCCGTTCTGCAACTTGTCAGGTGATGAATACCACGCCTTATATTCACTTTCCTGTTTCCTCTGTACCACAGTTGCAGCGCGGTCAAAAAATAACCATGCCAATCCATGTGGATTTTAGTTGCCAATCAGGCTCCCCTGCTAATAATAAGCTCTCTGGCATGACAAGCGGAACAGCCAGTGGGCAAACTGCCATTGGTTTCCTACCCGACCAAAGCAATGTCAACACAGCAATGAAAGAAGGTTTAACCACTGCTGGTACTGGGGTTACTTATTTATTATCCAATAATTACGGTAACCCTGAGGTAGCTTCAGGTGTTGGCGTTAAATTTTATAAAACCAGTGATGGCTCGGCACTGAATTTTTTATCAACCTTAAGCAATACTGGCTCAGGGGCAAATGCTGGTTGGTATCCGATTTTGGATGATGCAAAACTAATCAATGAAAACAATGGCTTGATTAATTACACACGACAGTTTAATGCCTCATTTGAAAAACTGCCAAAAAAATCAGTAACGCCAGGTACTTACAATGCAAAAGTACAAGTGATTATTCAAGTGCAATAATACAGTTCATTAAAGCTTCATTTTAATGACTATTTTAAGTATAAACGTATTTTAAATAGATAGGCTGCCTGAAAGCATCTTTAATCCGATTAAAATCAGTTTATTATGCTTGATTTTTAAAGAAATTGTTTTTAATCAACTCAATAAAAATGCCAACAAATCTTTAATTTGCTGGCATTTTTTAATGGATTTTCAATCTACCTAATTAAAACAAATGTCTCATTCCCAAAGCTGCGGCAGCCACTTTATATGAGTCCTTATTTTTGATCACTTGATTATTTTTATTCAGCGTATAACTGTGCCCTAATCCTTGCTTTAACCAACTGGCTGACAACAATAATGTTGTCCGTTTTGATAAAGCATAATCTGCACCCATCACAAACTGGTCATAGCCAGTATTCTTCACTTTCCCATAATTACCGAGCGTTTTCATGTCCCAAGCGTGAGCATAAGTTGCTCTTGGCGTCCATGCTCCGGCTGTATAGGAAGCGGTGATTGCCGCTTCAGTACGCTTAACACCATCCTTGCTAGCACTCACATATTCTTTGATACCATCAGTTTGCAAAAGAGCTGTCACTTGATTCGATAAATAATGATCCTTGATTTCATTGCCCATAAAAATACCACGAATACTGCTTAAGCTATCATAGCCACGGGTATATTGAACCGCACTAGCCAAATACAAACCATTATTTTTATACCCTGCAATAACACGATGTACTTGAGCATCTTTTGCTTGTTTCTCAGCATGATGAACATCGCTACTCAATGCTTTTTTTGCATACAAACCAAAACCATATTTAGCAAAAAAACCTTTTTCTTGATAAGACAAGCCCAAGAAAGTTGCAGCAGCACCTTTATGTTTATCAATGGCTTGCTTATTGCCCTGAATAGATTGATTGGCTTCAGTTGCATATTGAATCATGCCACGAAAGCCATTTATGTTTGGAGTATCGTACCGAACCGAGCCAGACATGCGTGTAGCCATTCGATTCATTTGTGCCAAACCATTGTAGCCTGCGCCACCGGCAAAATCATATTCCCAAGGGTCAATATCACGCATATCGCTATCAAATACGTTTCTCAAAAAACCCATTTTAATGGTACCAACAGAATCACTTTCCAAGCCCACAAATGTTTCTCGATTTGACCAACCTGCATTTTTAGGTCCTGTTACTTGGGTAAACTGCTCCACTTGCCAAATGGTTTTTAAACCATTCCCCAAATCCTCAGAACCCTTAAATCCAATTCTAGATGCATAATCATGAATCTTAACATTGGTACTATTATCTTCTGGTTTAATCGTTTGCCCCAATGATTCAACCTTAATATTCTCAAGCCCAATCCCGTTTTTCACTTGACCATATAGCGTTACTTCAGACACAGCAAACGCTGGTAGGCTAGTAATAGCCAATACCATTAATTTATTTTTCATGTTTTCCCTCTAAAACAACCTTTGTAAAATAGACAATACTTTTTTATTCACTGCTTTAATTCTATTGATAAAGTCAGCTCAATATTTTTATAGGCTATAAACAAAATCACATCATTTATAGCCTGATTATTTCAATTTATTTGTTTGGATTAATACAATTTCTTTTGCGGTGGACCAGCAAATTTCAATGGTCCAATGCTATTCATATCCACCTCAATAACACTTGGTCCATTCAAATTCACAGCCTCAACAATCTTCTCTTCAAAATCAGCCACAGAACTTACCAAGAAACTTTTACATCCCATTGATTCACCCAATTTTTTATAATCAGGTGTGTGCAGCTCGTTATAATATTGGCGACCACCAAAATAATTATTTTGAATGCCACGCATAACGCCATAACCATTATCATTCATCACCAATAAAACAAGGTTCAACTGCTCCTGCACCATGGTGGCAATCTCACCAATCCCGAGCATTAATCCCCCATCTCCAACCAAGGCAACAACTTTTTTATCTGGATTGGCAATAGCAGTACCAATAGCATGCGCTAATCCCAACCCAATCGCACCTGCTAACGAATGAATATTCTTCAATGGGCTTTCAACTGGAAATAAACGGCTACCCCAAGTACTACCTGACATGGTGATATCACGCACTAAAATACCGTCTTCTGGTAATGCTTTTCTCAGCGCAAAGCAAATATCTGCATAAGGTCCTAATTGCTCAGAAAGCGCCTTAACAGCGGCATCTTTCGATGCTGTAATCTTGGCATCGTAATCAGAATCAACACGATGATAATCCTCGCCTAATTCAGCAATTAAACGAATAAGAATATCTTTAGCATCTGCACAGATAAAATGCTCAACCGTGTAGTTTCGTTGCTGAGCAACAGGATTTGCATCAATTTGAATCAACTTTTCAGGGAAACGAATACTGTATGTTTTGGTTTCATTGCTTCTTAATCGAGAACCAACCACAATTGCCAAATCAGATTCAGCCAATAACGCTTCTACTTTTTCAGAGTTATGAAAAGCGCCTAAGCTACGAGGATGGCTATCAGGCAAAACGCCACGAGCATGCGTCGAAGACACAACAGGAATGCCCATATCAGCTAATTTTTTAACCTCTTCTACTGCATCCAAACAACCACCGCCAACCCATAAGATAGGATGTTTAGCAGCCAAAATAGCATCTTTTAGTAGCAAAACATCATCAGGACGAGCCAATGGCAATTGCAATCGCCCCACAGGAAATAACTCATTCGGCAAATCTATTTCAGCAGCTTGTACATCAATCGGAATTTCAACGCTAACAGGTCCCATTGGTACAGTCGTTGCAACACGAATCGCCTCTCGAACAATTCCAATTGCATTGTCAGGGCTCATTACTCGGTAAGCTGCTTTACTAGAAGCGCGCAAAAAGCCCAATTGGTCTTTTGCTTCATGAATAAAACTGGCATCCCTATCCAAATATTCACGCTCAACCTGCCCAGTTAAATGTAAAACAGGACTGGCTGCATTACATGCTTCGATCAAAGAACCAATGGCATTTCCTGCGCCCGCACCAGTACTGGTTAATGCAACGCCCAAACCTTTAAATCGAGCATGTGAATCGGCCATTGTTACGCAACCAGCTTCTCCACGTGCACAAATAAAATCAATTTTTTCACGGCGTCCGATGGCATCTGCAATCGGCAAGTTATGAATTGAAATAACACCATAAACATTTTCAACATGATGCTCTTCTAGCAATCGAGCAATGGCTTCTCCTACTGTCACTTTTATTGTCATTTTTCTACCCTCTCCGATGTATTACTCGCACCATGCATTAGGTGCTTCATTTAGCCCAATAAAGATGCTCTTTTGTTGCATATAAGATAAGATTCCTAAACGTCCTTTTTCCCGACCA
>JASLFS010000022.1 GCA_030150505.1 Vitreoscilla sp.
CGAATGACAAAATAGTGATTAGTGAAATGAGTGTACTAGGTAAGAGGGTATTACCAACAAACTTGCCACTGGCAAGTATTGAGCAGTTAGAAATTAAACCTATTTTATCTTTGTTTAATACGATTTTGATTAGACCTAAAAATAGACCACCAATCAAAATCATTATGCTTTGCAAAAAATAATTCCTGTGTGTTTTAGCCGTGATTAATCTCACGGCTTTTTTTATAAATCAAAACGTATTGTTAGCAGTATTTTTTGCTTTGTAAACAGTAAGGAAAACTAAAAATGAAAGAAGTACATTTTATTGCTCAAGGTAAGGGCGGTGTCGGTAAATCATTTGTCGCATCATTGTTGGCACAATATTTAAAGGAGCGTGTCGATAGTGACCAAGTGCATTGTTTTGATACGGATCCAGTGAATCCGACATTTAGTCGCTACCCAGCCTTAAATGCCCATGTGGTGAATATTTTGACCGCTACCAATAATATTGATTCACGTCAGTTTGATGGTTTGATTGAGCAATTGATTGAAAAAGAAGGTGTGGCAGTGGTTGATAATGGTGCAGCGACATTTATTCCACTCATGAGCTATATGGCTGAGAATGGTGTGGTTGAGTTGTTAAAAGATGTAGGTACTCGCATTATTATTCATGTGCCAATTATGGGCGGCCAAGCATTAGAAGATTGTATGACTGGCTTAGCTCAAACGCTTTCTGCTTTGAATACAGAAGTGGTTGTGTGGTTGAATCATCAGTTAGGTGTCGTAGAAAAAAATGGTGACCAATTTACCGATTTTAAAGTATTTAAAGTCAATGCAAACTCAATTGTGAATATCATTGAATTGCCATTGCGTAATCCTGATACCTTTGCCAAAGACATTCAAATGATGACTTCACGCAATATGACATTTAATGAAGTTATGGAATCTGACTTGTTCAGCATCATGCCAAAACAGCGTTTAAAAACAGTCAAACGAGATGTGTTTGAGCAGTTAGACCAAGAGCCACTGTTTACAGTAGAGCTTGGCCATGAGTGAACAAGCACTGATTGATAAAATCATTGGTCAAGTGTTTGTTGAGTCAGGAGTCAAGCTAACAAAAGATGACCCTGTCTTGGGATTAATCATTGTGCAGCATAAACTGCTTGATGAAAAATTGAATGGCTTAGAAGCTAAAATACAGGCTTTCACTGACTCGGTAAATCAATCAAATGAAACATTGGCCAATGCGCTGAATGATTTGAAAACCTACCGTGAGGGTATATTGACGGACTTAGCGGCAGAAACCAAGCGAACAGGCGAGCAATTGGCCAATGATGCGCTCATTGAGTTTAATAAACAGCAATTGGCACAAAGCAAAAAAGCTGAAGCAGAGTTGTCCAAGAAATGTTGCAAAATACATAATCGGCTTAATGGCATAGTATTTGGTATTGCGATTCTTTATATCATTCTTGGCTTAATTTACTTTTATGTAGGGTGGTGATTCTATGATTATTGAAAAGAAAAAATCAGTTAGGACACGTCAAGTCGCACCGAGTTATCAATGGCAAGTAGATGATTACCCCTTTTACTTAGCACGGCCAATCAAGACAGAAGCAGGCAATGATTTTAGCCTGCTTTTTTGTTTGTCTGCGGATAGTTACATTATTTTGTTACCGAAGCAAAAGCGGTATCAGATTATGAAAGCTATGCAGCAGCATTTAGAAACAGCAGATTTTCCAATATTTGAAATTAAATAATGAGGAATGTGTGATGAAAACCTTAGATGTGATTGCGGCAGCAAAAGCTTGTTTCTGCCATGAGGATACGATTAGAAAGTACATTCGCGATGGCAAATTATTAGCATGTAAAGTTGGTCGTAGTTATGTCATTAGTGAAGTAGATCTTGCAGATTTATTAGAAAGATTGAAAAGTGAGAGTATGCAAGCGTCACTTCATAAAAGGAGTGAAAGTAAATGCCAATCATCAAGCGTGGTGGCAAGTGGTACATTGATATTAGCACACCAGGCGGTAAAAGAATTAGACGCAGTGCTGGCACTGAAAGCAAGATAGAAGCGCAAAAGTTGCATGATAAATTGAAATATGAACTTTGGAGTGCTGAAAATTTTGATGAGATACCTGATAAGTTATGGGATGAAGCTGCATTACGTTGGTTGAATGAAATGGATACTAAGAAAAGTATTCAGAATGATATTCAGAGAATACGTTGTTTAACGGCATTGAGAGGAGTGTATTTAAAGGACTTAAATCGTAGTTTTATTTTAGATGAGGTTGGTAAGTTAACTTGTGGAAATTCTACTAAAAATAGATATTTAGCCTTAATTAGATCAATTCTTCGAAAATGTGAACGAGAATGGGGGTGGCTGGAAAAAGCACCTATACTTAAATTATATAAAGAAGCAAATAAGAGAATTCGTTGGATTACTAAGGAAGAGGCACAGAGCTTAATTGCTGCTTTACCATCAACATTAGCTGAAATGGCTAAATTTAGTTTAGCTACTGGGCTTCGGCAAAATAATGTACTTTTCCTTGAATGGTCTCAAGTGGATTTAGATCGTAGAGTGGCATGGATTCATGCTGATCAATCTAAATCTGCTCAAAGTATTGGTGTTCCGTTGAATCAGCAAGCATTAGAGGTTTTAAATAATGCAAAAGGGAGGCATCCAATAAGAGTGTTTTGTAATGGCAATACACCAGTTAAAGTAGTAAGTAGTAAATCGTGGCGAAAAGCATTAGAAAAAGCTGGTATTGAAGATTTTCGCTGGCATGATTTAAGGCATACATGGGCGAGTTGGTCGGTTCAGTCAGGTGTACCGTTGTATGCTTTAAAAGAGATGGGTGGCTGGGAAACTATTCAGATGGTGCAGAGATATGCACACCTTGCACCTTATCATTTACATGAGCATGCAGAGCAAATTGATAAAATTATGGACACAAATTGGACACAAGATGAAATCTTGAGGAAAAATAGGGAGAATTAAATGATAAATATAAAAGCTGGATACTAAAAAACCTACTGATTTATCAGTAGGTTATCTAGCTTATAATGGTGCCCGGAGCCGGAATTGAACCGGCACGACCGATTAGGGTCGGCGGATTTTAAGTCCGCTGTGTCTACCAATTCCACCACCCGGGCGACACAAACTGGAGGCGAGAGTCGGAATCGAACCGGCGTCCACGGCTTTGCAGGCCGCTGCATAACCACTCTGCCATCTCGCCAAATCATATCTTAATATTCTAGATAAGACTTAAACTTTGGAGCGGGAAACGAGTCTCGAACTCGCGACCTCAACCTTGGCAAGGTTGCGCTCTACCAACTGAGCTATTCCCGCATTTTACTTCTAAAATAAATTTTAGAAGTTAATCAATTGTTTTTGGAGCGGGAAACGAGTCTCGAACTCGCGACCTCAACCTTGGCAAGGTTGCGCTCTACCAACTGAGCTATTCCCGCATCTTAAACAACTTCTAAAATTAATTTTAGAAGTTAATCAATTGTTTTTGGAGCGGGAAACGAGTCTCGAACTCGCGACCTCAACCTTGGCAAGGTTGCGCT
>JASLFS010000035.1 GCA_030150505.1 Vitreoscilla sp.
AAGAGGATGACCATGCAATCTTGGCAATTACCTGAATACATTGCCGATATCCTACCTTCAACTGCTAGGCAGTTGGAAAGTGCCAAAGAAGCTTTGTTGGCACTCTTCCGCGTACACGGTTACGAACTGGTTAGCCCCCCAATTATGGAGTACACCACTTCATTACTGACTGCGATTGATCCAGTCTTATCTTTAAAAACCATTCGAGTTGTTGACCAAATTTCAGGCTTACAATTGGGTATGCGTGCGGATATTACCCCGCAAGTTGCTCGTATTGATGCTCACTTATTGTCTGCAAAAACGGGCGTAAATCGCTTATGTTATGCAGGCTCTGTGTTGCATGCTCGTCCTGAAACGCAAATGAGTTCTCGTGAACCTTTGCAAATTGGTGCAGAGCTTTATGGTTATGATGGGGTAGAAGCGGATATTGAGCTTGTTGATCTGATGTTTAAGAGTTTAGCAATCGCTAACATTCCCGATTTATATTTAGCACTGGGCCATGTGGGCATTTTTCATGCCTTAGCTGACTTGGCTGAATTGAATGAAGAAGAGCGACATCAGTTGCGAGTCATTCTCCAGAATAAAGATGTTGAAGCTGCAAAAGAGCATGCTGAGCATTTGAAAGTTCCTGCTGAATTAGTATCTGCATTGGCAGCTTTACCAACCTTATACGGTGGTTTGGATGTTTTGGATAAAGCCAAAGCTATTTTGCCAAAGGATGAGAAGATTCAGACAGCTTTAGCTCAGTTAGAAGCCATTTGCCAAGCATTCTCAGATAAGAAAATCCACATTGATTTATCTGAATTGCGTTACGCTTCATATCATACTGGCTTATTGTTTTCAATTTATGCACCACAGTGGTCTGATGCATTGGCACGTGGCGGACGCTACAACGGCTTAGGGAAACATTTTGGTCGAGCTCGTCCTGCTACTGGTTTTAGCTTTGACTTAAGAGATTTAATCTCTGCATTGCCTGAGCGACCAGCAACATTAGGCGTTTGTGTTAGTAAAGAAGATTATTTATTGGCTGCGAAATACGTACAAAAATTACGTGCGGCTGGTGAAACCGTTATTGTCGATTATTTAAGTGAAGGTGCTGCAGAGCTAGCTTGTGATCGCGAATTAGTATGTGTTGATGGTGCTTGGCAATTAATGCCAAGTGCGAAGTAATTATTATTTGGAATAAAAACTATGGCTAAAAATGTCGTTGTTATCGGTACCCAATGGGGTGACGAAGGTAAAGGTAAAATTGTTGACTGGTTAACAGACCAAGCAGGTGCAGTAGTGCGCTTCCAAGGTGGTCATAATGCTGGTCACACTTTGGTTGTAAACGGCAAAAAAACAGTATTGCGCTTGATTCCATCTGGTATTTTGCATGAAAGCGTTGATTGCTGTATCGGTTCTGGCGTTGTCGTTTCTCCTGAAGCGTTATTAAAAGAATTGCAAGAATTACGTGATGCTGGTGTGAAAGTGGATGGTCGCTTACACATTGCTCCAACTTGCCCAATGATTCTTCCTTACCACATTGCTTTAGATCATGCTCGTGAAGCAGCAAAAGGTGATCGTAAGATTGGTACAACAGGTCGTGGTATTGGCCCAGCATATGAAGATAAAGTAGCTCGTCGCTCAGTACGTGTGCAAGACTTGTTAACACCTGATGTTTTGGCGCAAAAAGTTCGTGATAATGTTGCTATTTACAATGTTCAATTGGTTAACTTGTATGGTCAAGAAGCATTGGATGCTGAAGCAATCATTGAACAAACAATGTCATTCGCTGAAGCGATTGTACCAATGATTAGCGATGTTTCTCGTAAATTGTATGAGATGAACAAACGTGGTGAAAAAATCTTGTTTGAAGGTGCTCAAGGCACGTTGTTAGACATTGATTATGGTACTTACCCATTTGTAACATCATCTAACTGTGTTGCTGGTGCTGCTGCTCCTGGCGCTGGTGTTGCACCTCAAATGTTGAACTATGTTTTAGGTATCGTTAAAGCTTACACAACGCGTGTTGGTTCTGGTCCTTTCCCAACAGAATTGTTTGATGAAGTTGGTGCTGGTTTGGCTGAGCGTGGTAATGAGTTTGGCGCGGTAACTGGTCGTCCACGTCGTTGTGGTTGGTTTGATGCAGCATTGCTAAAACGTTCTATCCAAATTAACGGTGTAACAGGTTTATGTTTAACTAAGCTAGACGTTATGGACGGCATGGATGAAATTAAAATCTGTGTTGGCTACCGTGTTAATGGTGAAGATTTGGATATTTTCCCATTTGGTGCTTTAAACGTAGAAAAATGTGAACCAATCTACGAAACTGTTCCTGGTTGGACTGATAGCACCGTTGGTGTTAAAAAGTACGAAGATTTACCAGAAAATGCTCGTGCATACATCAAACGCATCACTGAAATTTGTGAAGCGCCGATTGCCATCGTTTCTACTGGCCCTGATCGTGAAGAAACCATCGTATTGGATCATCCATACGCATAAGATTTTGAATCTAAAAAAACCACGCTTTGGCGTGGTTTTTTATTGTTTAAATGGCATTAACGGTATTCTTGCCCAGTCCATTTTAAAATGGTTTTGTTGTGACCAGATTGAAGCAATAAATCATAGTAACCATTGGTTTGGGTCGGTTTCATTATCACGGTCGTGACGTTTTCTGAAATATGACGTTGCCGTGTTCCATCTTTGTTCCATTCACCAGCTAAATTCTCCAATTGATAAATTGGCGTGTTTAAAATCACATCCAATTTTTGATTGTTGATATGAAATAAAACCAGATTTTGTGAAATAACGCCACCGCCAGCATAACTATCTATTGTTTGAGTGCGTAAACCCAAAGCCATGGATGATGGGCTAATACGGTAAGGAGCTAAATCTAAATAGCCGTAACCTATAGGCGTGACAAGTTCACCGTGGTGATTGGCCATTTTAGTAGAGATTAAATCTGATTTGGCAATGGGTATAAAACCATCATCGGTTAATCGAATAACACCTAGATAGAATTTATTGTTTTTTTCTTCATTGTAATCATAAGCACATTGGTAACCATCATCCTGCAAACCATTGCTTGCTGCTGATTCATTCCATGCGAAGCAGGCTACGACAATAAATTGTTGATCATGTTGCCAACGCTTCATGCCGCTGAAAATAAGATGCTTGGGGTTTTCAGTGGGGGATAGCCATGTTAGGAGTGAGATTAAGTCGACACGATGAGGCAATGCTTGGTAAGGATTTGGCGGTAATGTACCATTTATTTGTTCTAAATAAGCTGCTTTACCAGATTGGCTTTGGATGGTAGAAGTAACTTGGCTGAGGTTATCGACTTGTTGGCTGGTTTGAGCTTGGCCGTTACCAGCCAAGCAAATCATGATAACAATCATCAGTATTGACCAGTGCTGCATGGCAAATCCTTTTGTTGATTAGTGATGGTGACTTTGTTGCCATTGTAAATCGCAAATGCCGTCTTTGGGTTTAAATCCAGTGGGTGCTTCTAATAATATGGCTCTGGCAATTTCATACTGTTGGTTTAAACAAGCACCATCCAGTTTTTTTAATAATGGTTCTAGGTTGTCCCAATTGAGCATGTCTTCTTTTGCAGTCATGATTCTGGGATGTTCGCTGGCGGTAACATTATCGCCAATCAACAATTCTTCGTATAATTTTTCTCCGGGACGAAGCCCTGTTATTTTAATTTCAATATCACCATTGGGATTATTTATGTCTTTTATTTCTAATCCGCTTAATAAAATCATTTTTTTGGCTAAATCCATAATTTTCACAGATTGCCCCATGTCTAAAACAAAAACATCACCACCTTGCCCTAAAGCACCTGCTTGAATAACCAATTGTGCAGCTTCTGGAATGGTCATAAAAAACCGGGTAATTTCAGGATGGGTTAATGTAATAGGACCGCCTTGTTTGATTTGTTTTTCAAATAAAGGTACCACAGAGCCAGAGGAGCCGAGTACATTACCAAAACGAACCATTACAAAACGGGTTTGGTTATTATTTTCGGATAGCGCTTGTAAAACCAATTCAGCCATGCGCTTAGATGCACCCATGGTATTGGTTGGGCGCACAGCTTTATCAGTTGATATCAGTACAAACTTGTTAACATTGGCAGCAATAGCAGCTTGGGCGCAATTTAAGGTGCCAAAGATATTATTGCGAATGCCTTCAAGCATATTAAATTCAACCATGGGTACATGTTTATAAGCAGCAGCATGGTAGATGGTATTGACTTTAAAAGTCGTCATGATGTTGGTGAGTTGCTGTTGATTTTGTACCGAACCTAGTAATGGAATGATTTCTAATATGAAGCCTTTTTTCTCAACTCGCTCACGCAATTCTTTATCAATTTGATACAGTGCAAATTCTGAAATTTCAAACAACAAGAGTGTTTTAGGTTGAGCTAAGATAATTTGACGACACAATTCTGAACCAATCGAACCACCAGCACCTGTTACCATGACAACTTGCTGATGGATATTGGCCGACATCAGTTCATCTTTCGGCGCAATAGGAGAGCGACCGAGTAAATCAATGACGGATACTGGTTTTAGGACATCAATGGTCACTGAGCCATCCACTAAATCTTTCATGCCCGGAATGGTGAGTACTTCGCATGGCATGGCCGTAAGCAAGTTTAGAATACGTTGACGCTCTTCGTTGCTAGCACTGGGAATGGCTAATAATATTTTTTTGATGCTGTTTTTATTGATTAAACTTAATAAATTATTGGGAGAATAGACGGTATAGTTTTGAATAATAGAGCGATATAAATCGGGGTTGTCATCAATAAAAGCAACTGGATGGTATTCATCCATGTATTTTAATGCTTCTAAAAGCTGCCGGCCTGATTGACCTGCGCCATAAATGAGCACGGGTTGTCCAATGCCTTTACCACTGGAGCTGATTAATTCTTTAATAATTAAGCGGGAACCAGTGAAAGAAATAGAGGATATCAAAAAGTACATTAAGGGGATGCTGCGTGGTAATTCCGAATGCGTAAAAAAGGCGGTCAGCACTAAAACAAGTGTAGAAATGATGCTCCCTGAAAAACAGGTTAATAGCATTTTTGAGCCAGCATAACGAATAACAGCTCGATACAGACCGAGATTGATAAACAAACCAATGGTTAAGATTGACGTTACGCCGAATAATAGCCAGTTTGATGTTTTATTTAACTCAATCGAAAAAGGCAAACGAATAGCCAAAGCCAGCCAAAAAGCAGCTGCAATGATGATAAAATCATGCCACACAAAAATGATTTTCTTTTGTGTGCGCGATAGATTTACAATGGCATTAATAACACGCATATCACTTATTTTTCAAAAATCTATTAATGAATAGATAACTGTGAAAGCTATCTATTCATTAATAATGTTAACTTGCACTTAAATGGTTGTTTTATAACCATTCGGATTTTTTTGCTGCCAGTTCCATGTATCTGTAATCATGTCAGTTAGCGAGCATTGAGCTTGCCAATTGAGTTCGCGCTCAGCTTTTTCTGGGTGAGCGTAGCAAGTCGCAATATCGCCAGAGCGTCTAGGCATGATTTGGTAATTAATACTCTTATTGGCCACTTGCTCAAATGTTTTGACAATATCCAGAACAGAATAGCCTTGTCCTGTGCCTAGGTTCCAAATGTGGCTACCAGTGCATTTTAATAAAAATTGCAAGGCTGCTAAATGTCCATTAGCCAAATCACAGACGTGAATATAATCACGAACACCAGTACCATCTTTTGTTGGGTAATCATCACCGAAAATGCTGAGTTTTGGTAATTTGCCAATCGCAACTTGGCTTACAAATGGCAATAGATTGTTCGGAATACCATTGGGATCTTCACCAATTAATCCAGAGGAATGAGCACCAATTGGGTTGAAGTAACGCAACAAACCGATTGCCCAGCGTTTGTCTGCTTTGGCTAAATCTTGCAGAATTTCTTCCACCATGAGTTTGCTATGGCCATATGGATTAGTTGGTTTTTGGGTTGGTTGATTCTCTGAGAATGGAACGTTTGGAGAATCTCCATAAACAGTAGCTGATGAACTAAAAACCAATTTAAATATGCCAGCTTTTTGCATGGCTTGGCAAAGCTGGATAGTGCCGCCAACATTGACATCATAATATTCTAAAGGTTTTTTGGTGCTTTCCCCAACAGCTTTCAAGCCAGCAAAATGGATGACAGCATCAATATTATATTGGTTAAAAACTTGCTCAAGAATAGCCTGATGACGCACATCACCTTGTATGAAAGTGATTTTTTTCTGAGTGATTTTTTCAACTCGGGCAATTGACTCTGATGAGCTGTTAATTAAATTATCAAGCACAATAACATGGTAATTGGCATTTAATAATTGAACAGCTGTATGTGAACCAATGTATCCCGCTCCGCCTGTTAATAGTATTGTTGGTTGTTGCACGGGTTTCCTTTAATTTCTTGTAATGATTTTGCTTATAGTTGCTAAAATAATGCGTACATCTTCAATAACAGAATGGTTATCCACATATTGTAAATAATATTCAGCTTTTGTAGGCATGATAATGTCGATATATGCTTGGTGAGGATTATCATATTTGGATAATATTTCGTTCTCATCAATCATTTTTATGGCAGCCCAATCGGTAATGCCAGGACGAACGGATAGTATTTTTTCACGCGTTTTAGCTGGATAGCGATTCATGAATTCAGCTACCTCTGGTCTAGGGCCGACTAAGCTCATTGTGCCTTGCAATACATCTATTAATTGCGGTAATTCATCTAATTTATAATGACGAATAAAATTTCCCGCTTTGGTAATTCGGGCATCTTGTCCAATGGTGAGTTGACCATGTTTTTCTGTATTCACAGACATACTGCGGAATTTGTGAATAAAAAAGGGTTTGCCATGTAAGCCGATGCGCTCTTGGCGGAAAAAAACAGGACCATGTGAGTCTAATTTAATCCAAACCGCAATCAGCAGCAATACTGGGCTTAATACCAATAAGCCCAGTGCCGACAATAAAATATCAAATAATCGTTTTATCATTATTTTGCTAGTAATTGATGAAGTGTTTCAATGACATATAATTGATCTTGTTCACTCATTTTTGTATAAAAAGGAATTGAAACAATACTTTGGAATGTACTTTCTGCAATAGGGAACATGGCATCGGTTAATTGGTAATTATCACGCCATACTGGTTGCTTATGCAGTGGAATAAAATGCACGGAACAGCCGATATTGCGTTTTGCCATTTCTTGGATTAATTCATCGCGATTGAGTGGTGCATCAGGATGTAGGCGCAATGTGTATAAATGCCAAGCATGTTCGTCAATGTTATCCTCAAGTGGTGGTAAATCAACAGGTAAATGCTGTAGTTTTTCATTATAAATTTTTGCCATGCTAACGCGTTTTGCATGGAAAGCATCTATTTTTTTGAGTTGATGCAAGCCGATTGCTGCACAAATATCAGGCATATTGTATTTAAATCCCGGCTCAATCACTTCATAAAACCACGCTGGTGTTTTTGATTGATAGCGGTCAAAAGCATCACGGCTAATTCCATGCAAGCGCATGACTTTTGCTCTGGCAATCAGCGCTTTGTTTTTTGAAACCAACATGCCACCTTCGCCAGTGGTCATGGTTTTATTGGCATAAAAGCTAAATACCGTTGCATCTGTATCTAAAGTGCCTATTAATTGACCTTGGTAACGAGCAGGAAATGCATGTGCTGCATCTTCAATAACTTTTAAATTATGTGTTTTTGCTAGGGCGATAATATCGCTCATGTTGCAGCTTAAGCCAGCAAAGTGCACAGGAATAATGGCTTTGGTTTTAGGAGTGATGGCAGCTTCGATGGCTTTAACATCGATATTTAATGTACTTGGATCTGAATCCACAAAGACCGGATTCGCACCTAAATAACGAACTACTTCAGCCGTTGCAGTGAAAGTATAAGTCGGAACGATGACTTCATCACCAGCGGTAACGCCAACTGCTTCTAAAGCCAAATGCAAACCAGATGTTGCGGAATTTACCGCAATGGCTTCAACATCCGAACCTAGATAATTGGCAAAATCAATTTCAAATTGTTTGGTTTTCGGTCCCGTGGTTACCCAGCCAGAGCGCAATGAATCAACGACTTCATTGATTTCATCTTCGCCAATTTCAGGCAAAGAAAAAGGTAGAAAAGATTGTTCAGTTTTCATGATTGCATGGCTTTCAAAAATTGTTTAGCTAATACTTGGTAAGTATGTGCTGATTGAACATGTTGGCGACCATTATTGCCCATTTTTTCTAATGTTTCTGGAGATGTGTTTTGGAGTTCAATGATGGCATTGGCAACTGCTTGAGAATCCAATGGTGGCACTGTAATGCCGCATTGTTGCTCGGTGACAGGGTCATTGCCTGCTTCAACAGAGTGAACGATAGGTTTTTTTGCCATCATGTAATCCATGAGCTTATTTGGACTAATTCCAAAACGATAAATGGGAACATGTTGCCAGCCAATATAAGCAATATCAATCAGCTGTAAAAAAGATGGAATCTGTTTTTTAGGAATCGGGTCAAAAAAGAAGACATTATTGATATTTTCTGTTTTTTGTTTGTTTAGTAATGCTGCTTTTTCTAAACCACTGCCAACTAACACGATGATAATATCATCTGGTAGTTTTTTGGCAGCATCCAATAAAATATCCATGGCATTAGGCGTGCCATGTGAGCCGGCGTAGCCAACAATGGTTTTGCCATTGGCTTTGCTGGTTTGTAAAAATGTTAATAATTCAATTTTTGCAAGTGGTTCAATTTGTTTAGGCAGCCAGTCTTCTTCCACAATGCCATTGGGAATAATGTGTAATTTAGCCAAATCTAAGCCATGAGATTGCATATGTTCATGAACTTTTGGCAGCATTGAAACAGTTGTATCACAGTGCTTATAAGCATAATTTTCTGAGAATTGGCATAACCGAATAAATGGGTGCTTTGGCGACATGCCTCCTAGTTCTATTGGTGACAGTGGCCATAAATCATGCACTTCATAAATGAATTTAGCGTGACTCATTTTAGCTAAACGATGTGCGATTAAGTTATCCATTGGGTACGTGCTGGACGCTATAACAGCATCTGGTTTAAACCGCTTGCTCCATGCTTTAGAATGGCGGTAAGCATGAAATAAAAAAGTAAAAATATTTTTAACACGTGAAATACCATTGCCACCATATTCTGGGGTTTTAATCCAAATGTAGCGAATGCCATCAATCATTTCTTCTGAAACAATCTCATTGCTCGAATGAGCTTCTGGTTGCTGACTTCTGACATGAGAATAAGTTGCGGCAATAATGGTCACTTCATGCCCAAGTTTCTGCCATTCTTTTGCCATGTAATAAGGGCGGTATTCCATGCCATGCTTTAAAGAGCCTGCATAATGGTTGATTAAAACGATGTTCATGCTTGTTCCAATTGTGCATAAAGTTGGCATAATTTTTGTTGTTCTTGTTGCCAATTAAAATGTTGTAATACAGCTTGCTGTCCGTTTTTTCCCATTTGTAAGCACTTTTCAGGCTGACTTAAAAGTTCATCAATTTGTTTTGCAATGTCTTGAGCGGATAAAGGGTTAGCGCACATGCCAGCTTGTGCTTCATCTAAAATACTTTGCCAAAAAGGGAAATTAGAAGCCAAAACGGTCACGCCAGCAGCCATGTACTCAAACATTTTAACGGGTAAGGCATCCATATAATTAATGGTTGGATGCAAAGTAACCAAGCCAATTTGTGATTCTTTTAATACATTCACAATGCCATCTCTGTCTTGCCAGCCAACAAATTTAACTTGTTGCCATTCTGGTAAAGCCATAATTTCTGCTGCTAGTGCTTCGTTTTCAAACTCGCCAGCAATAATTAGCTCACAAGGCTCTTTGGTGTAAGACAATGCTTGTACCATTTCTTTAATGCCACGAATTTTAGTGATGTAGCCAACATAGCAAAGTTGTCGAGAGAAAGTTTTTTGTGCGCCTTGTAAATCGGTAAATTCTGATAATTTAGGATAGTTATTCACATCAATTGTTTGGGGATTAATGCGTAAAAATTTATCACGAATATATGGCGTAGCAGCTACAATGGCGTCTAATTGATGGCAAATTTTGTTTTCAACCCTTGCCGCTATTTTAGATAAGATTTGGCGAATGGGTTGATTGAAATAAGGTTTGCTCAATAATTGCTTTGGTAAATCTTCATGGGCATCAAAAATCACTTTTTTGCCCATTTTTTTGAGTTTCATTGCAATCATTAGCAATTCAGGATCGTGCAAATGATAAATATCTGCATCAATATCAATGGCTTTTTTAAAGACTCGCTGCGTGGTTTCCAAAACCCTTTTTAGGCGGCCTTGGCTTTTTTTGACATCATGAATATGAATGTTCTGTTTAATTTCATCACCTAAATCATCAGCGATGACCAAGTGAACTTCATAGCCCGCTTGTTGTAATGATTGGCATTCTTTGACAAAAATACGAGTATCAAAACGAGGATGAGCTGAGCTTAGGTGACAAATTTTCAGAGTTTGCATGGAAGTAAAGAACCAATCACGATAATGGCAAAGATAAACGATAAATTAAAAAATATTATACCGCTCTTTTTGACTGCTTGCTCTATCGCTTACCTTTACTAAAAGTAAATGACATATATAAGTACACAACATACATTAATGCATATGTGCTGCTATAAATAACCAGCATGTTTTTGAAAGGCGTGAGTGTTAATAAAATGGCTGTAGTGCAGCCAAATAATGCTATTTGCCAGCATAAATCAATTTTTTGTTTCTCAAAAATATACACGGTATAACTTAATGGGCCGGCTATAAATCGCATGGTAAATAATGGTAATAACCAAATGGCAATTTCACCAGAAAAAGCCCATTTTTGTCCAAAAGCCAGGGCGAAAATCTTTTCCCCAAACAAAATCGTACAAATGGTAAAAATAATGGATGCAATTAAAAGAGTGGATAAGGTTTGTAGATAAGCTTTTCGACAACCACCGGTTTGATGAAATTCTACGGATGCATAGCGTTTAAAAATATCCAATAATGCCTTACCAACCAAAGCAATGGGAGCGCCTAAAACCCGAAAAGTGAGAGCGACATAACCTGCATATTCAGGACCAAAGCGTGCACCAATTACGACGACTGGTAGATTGGCTGTTGCCGTATTTAATGAAGCAGCAGGCAGAGCAAACTTTGGGAAATTCTGATATTTCTTAATAAAGCCAATAATATGAGAACGGTTTTTTTTAAAATTCAATGAACAAGGTAAGTGATAGCAGGCAAACATCAGTGCCAATAAGTTGCCTGATAAATAGGCAATTGTTAAACCCGTAGCAGAAGAGGAAATAAAACCTGCTACGATTTGTAACAGAGCAATATTGCCTGCTTGTAATAACCTAATTTTATTGAGTAATCCAAATTGCCCATTTGCAGCAGCCCATGTTTGCCAAAGTTGCACCAAAATAATGGATAGCGCACCAGGAATAAGGGTTAGGATTAATTCGGTGGGTAGTTTTGCGATGTGGATATTGGCAGCCAGTAAAATCAATAAAATGGCATAACCGACAGCGCTCATTCCCATGGCAATGCTGACATAATAAGAAACAGCTTGTTGTCGCTGTAAGCCTTCTTTTTCTAAGGTTAGGGTATTTTCTAATCCTAAGCACAGCAATACTGATAAAAAAGATGCAATGGCTAGCCAAGTAGAAAATGCGCCAAAGCTATCTGGCGCAAATAAACGGGTAATCAGTAATGAAGCCAAAATGGGAATGGCTTGTGCTGCAGCCGTTCCTCCAAAAACTGATAGGCTATGTTTCCAAAAATTACTCATGGGCAGTAGCTAAGTGGCTCACAATGTATTGAATATTTTCTTGGGTTAGATAAGGATGCATTGGCAAGCTCATGACTTCCTCAGCGACTTTATCTCCAATGGGCAATTGAGCATCGCTTTGTACAGCTGGTTGTTTATTCAGTGGAATAGGGTAATGAACAGCAGTTGGGATGCCTGCTTGTTTTAATGTCTCTTGGACAGCATCACGGTTTTTAACTCGAACGGTGTATTGAGCATACGCACTGATGTTATGGCTTTCGATGATTGGTGCAGACAAGTTGGCAGCATGAAGGGCTGTTTCATATTGTTTTGCTACTTGCTGACGCAATTG
>JASLFS010000046.1 GCA_030150505.1 Vitreoscilla sp.
GCAGACAGTGATGCTCGAGTGAAAATTGAAACACCAGAATCGTTATCAGTACACGGCATGTGGAAAGTTAATCCTCAGTGGAAATTATTTGGTGATGTAACTTGGACTAAACACTCACGTTTTAATGATATTGATATCGAATATGTTGATTCTCCTAAAGTGGTAGCTAATGCTAAAAACCCAACAGCTGGTCCAGATCTAGCGAATCATACTTATTTGAAGCCACATTGGAAAGATACCTTTAAATTTGCTGTAGGTGCATCGTACCAGTATAGCGAGCCATTACAATTGCGTGTTGGTATGGCATATGACCAATCTCCGGTTCGCAATGAAAATGAACGTTTGAGTACTATGCCAGACAATGATCGTATTTGGTTCTCAGTAGGTGCTAAATATGACATCAATAAGCAAAATACGATTGATGTGGGTTACAGCTACTTGCATATTAAAAATGCAACAGCAAATGTTAATGGTTGGTGTGGTAGCTCTGCGCCAGCTGGTCCAGGAGCACAAAACTGCGTATCAAGCCGTACTAATGGTACTGCTAAATTTAAGAGTAATGCTCAAATCTTAGGTGTTCAATATACCTATCGTTTTTAAAGAATTTGGCCGGAATGGGGTGATTATTCCGGCTTGTTAATCACTATTTAGAGATAAAGAGGTCACCATGTCACAAGGAAAATTTGTGGTAAGAAAAGTTGCCGTATTAGGTGCTGGTGTGATGGGGGCACAAATTGCTGCTCATCTTGCCAATGCTAAAGTACCAACGGTTTTATTTGATTTAGCAGCTAAAGAAGGTCCTAAAAATGCCATCGTTAATAAAGCTTTGGCAGCATTAAGAAAACAAAAGCCTGCTCCTTTAGCATCGAAAGCTGCGCTAAGCTATATCAAAGCAGCTAACTATGAAGACAACTTGGATGAGTTACAAGATTGTGACTTGGTGATTGAAGCCGTTGCTGAGCGTATGGATATTAAAGAAAGTCTATATGCCCAAGTTGCTCCTAAGTTAGGTGCGAATACTATTTTTGCAACCAATACTTCAGGTTTGTCAATTGAATCATTGTGTGCGAAATTTCCAGAAGGTTTGAAACACCGTTTTTGTGGTGTTCACTTCTTTAATCCTCCTCGTTACATGCATTTGGTTGAATTGATTCCATGTCAGGCAACTGATGGAGCTGTTTTAGATAATTTGGAACGTTTCTTGGTAAGCAGTTTGGGTAAAGGTGTTGTTCGAGCTAAAGATACACCAAACTTTGTTGCAAACCGCATTGGAGTGTTCTCAATGTTGGCAACCATGTATAACGCAGAAAAATATGGTTTGCGTTTTGATGTGGTAGATGGATTGACTGGCTCTAAAATTGGTCGCCCAAAATCTGCAACATTCCGTACTGCTGATGTGGTGGGTTTGGATACTTTTGCTCATGTGGCAAAAACCATGCAAACAGGTTTGGAAGGTGATAAGTGGCATCAATATTTCACATTGCCTCAGTGGTTGCTAAAACTGATTGAAAACGGTGCTTTAGGTGCGAAAACCAAAGGCGGTATTTTCAAGAAAGAAGGCAAACGCATTATGATGTTTGATCCTGCACAAGGTGAATATGTGCCTTCAACAGGAAAAGCAGATGCTGAAGTATTGGAAATTCTAAAAATTAAGGATGCAACAGAGCGTTTTGCTGCTTTGCGTCAGTCAGATAATGCTCAAGCTAAATTCTTATGGGCTATTTTCCGTGATGCGTTCCACTATATTGCTGTGAATGCTAAAGGTATTGCGAATAATGCTCGTGATATTGATTTTGCTATTCGTTGGGGCTTTGGCTGGGATGTTGGTCCATTAGAGACATGGCAAGCTGCTGGCTGGCAACAAGTTGCAAAATGGATTCAAGAAGATATTGATGCTGGCGAAGCCATGACAAAAGAGCCATTGCCTGCTTGGGCTTTGGAATCTGGTCGTGAAGGCGTTCATGATGATTCTGGTAGTTATAACTTTGAAACTGGTCAGCAAGATGCTCGCTCTGTTTTGGATGTTTATAAGCGTCAAATTGTTCCAGCTCGTTTGTTGGGTGAATCTCGTTCTGAATTGGGTCAAACCGTATTTGAAACTGGTGCTGTTCGTGCCTTTACTTTACCAGAACAAGAAAATATTTTAATTGTTAGTAATACTAACAAAATGCATGCTATTAGCCGTGATGTGTTAGAAGGCTTTAACCGTGCGTTAGATGAGGCTGAAGCAAAATATGATGCTTTGGTTATTTGGGCTGAAGATGGTCCATTCTCTGTTGGTGCTGATTTGAAATCAATGATGCCTGCTTTTGCGACTGGTGATTTGAAAGCGATTGAAGATACTGTTGCATTGTTCCAGCAAACAGCTATGCGCTTACGTTATAGCAGCATTCCAACTGTATCTGCTGCACAAGGCTTTGCTTTTGGTGGTGGTTGTGAATTCTTGCTACACAGTGACCGCATTGTGGCTGCGTTAGAATCATATATTGGTTTGGTAGAAGTTGGCGTTGGCTTAATTCCTGCTGGCGGCGGTAGCAAAGAATTTGCATTGCGTGCTGAGCGTGAGAACAAAGGTGATTTGTTAGCAGCACTAAAAGATAAATTTATGAATTTAGCAACTGCTCGTGTTGCAACTAGCGCTTTGGAAGCTAAAGAATTGGGCTTCTTGCGTGAAAGTGATGTTGTGATTTTCAATACTCATGAGTTATTACATGTTGCTTTAAGTGAGGCGAAAGCTTTGGCTGATAGTAATTATCGCCCACAAAATCAACAAACCTTTAAAGTGGCTGGTCGTGTTGGAGCTGCTTCAATTAAAGGTCAGTTGGTGAACATGAAAGAGGGCGGTTTTATTAGTGAGTATGATATGCATATTGCTAGCCAAATCGCTTGGGTAATGACTGGTGGTGATGTTGATGAAGGCACTGTTGTTGATGAGCAGTGGGTATTGGATTTAGAGCGCAAGGTGTTTGTAGAATTACTACAAAATGAAAAAACGCTGGAGCGTATTGAAAATATGATGAGCACTGGTAAACCTTTGCGTAACTAATCGTTGGAGATGAGAATGACACAATTACAAGATGCATACATTGTAGCGGCGACTCGTACGCCTGTTGGTAAAGCACCACGTGGTATGTTGCGCACGACTCGCCCTGACGATTTATTGGCACACGTTATCCGTTCTGTGATGGAACAAACGCCAAATTTAGACCCAAAAGAAGTTAATGATGTTGTAGCGGGTTGCGCGTTTCCAGAGGCGGAACAAGGTTTAAATATGGCGCGTATTGCTAGCTTGTTAGCTGGTTTGCCAGATTCTGTTGGTGGTATTACGATTAACCGTTATTGTTCAAGTGGTTTGAATGCATTGCAAATCGCAGCTGACCGTATTCGCACTGGTGAGGCTGAGGTAACGATTGCTGCTGGTGCGGAATCGATGTCTATGATTCCAATGATGGGTAATAAGGTTGCTTTGAACCCTCGTGTTTTTGAGCAAGATGAAAATGTGGCTATTGCTTATGGCATGGGTTTAACGGCAGAGAAAGTTGCTGAGCAATGGGGTATTTCTCGTGAAGCTCAAGATGCTTTTGCTGTAGAAAGTCATCGCCGCGCACTAGAAGCCATTAAAAATGGTGCATTCAAAGCTGAAATCTCTCCTATTGAAGCCGTTTATAGAACAGCTGATTTGGTTAGTCGTGAAGCGAAAGAAATTCGTAAAGTATTGGATACGGACGAAGGTCCTCGTTTGGATACAACGATGGAAGGTTTGGCTAGATTGCGCACTGTTTTTGCTGCTAAAGGTAGTGTAACTGCTGGTAATAGTTCGCAAATGTCAGATGGTGCAGGTGCTTTATTGGTGGTATCTGAGCGTATTTTGAAAAAATACAATTTAACACCAATTGCACGTTATGCTGGCTTTGCTGTTCGCGGTGTTCCTGCTGAAATTATGGGTATTGGTCCTAAAGAAGCTATTCCTGCTGTATTGAAATCTTCTGGTTTAACATTGGCTGATATGAAATGGATTGAGCTAAATGAGGCATTTGCTGCTCAAGCATTGGCTGTTATTCAAGATTTAGATTTAGATACTAACATTGTGAATCCGAATGGTGGTGCGATTGCATTGGGTCACCCATTGGGTGCAACAGGCGCTATTCGTGCGGCTACTGTGATTCATGGTATGCGCAATAAAGGTTTAACTGGCTATGGCATGGTATCAATGTGTATTGGTACTGGTATGGGTGCTGCTGGTTTGATCGAAGTGTTGTAATTCTTGGAATTAATGAAACCCTGCTATTGTTAGCAGGGTTTTTTTTGTGTAAAAACACATAACGGCAACATGATTTTAGAACTGAGTTATAATCCTAATTAATGATTAAGTGAAGCGAGTTAGATGAATAAGCGGTTTCAAAAAGCCCGCATTGATGATGAAGAAATTTTTATTTTAACGACTTATCCATGGCGAGAAAGTAGTTTATGGGTTGAGGCGTTTAGTAAGCATCATGGACGGGTGGCTTTATTGGCTAGAAGTGCTCGGAAGCGAACGTCCGAGTCTCGTGGTGTGGTCATGCCTTTTGTGCCGTTAACTGCTTCATGGTACGGCGAGAATGAATTAAAAACTTTACACCGCGTTCTTTGGCAAGGTGGGTGGAAAATGCCACAAGGCAAAGCGTTGTTTAGTGCGATGTATGTGAATGAGTTGGTATTAAAACTGACAGCTCGAGAAGATGCTAATGTTGATATATTTGATTCATTGCAAGCTGTATTAAGGCAAATTGCCAGTGAAGAGCATTATTTAGCAGCTTTGCGTTTGTTTGAATGGAAGTTATTGAAGTCGTTAGGTTTGGCTCCAACATTAGAGGTTGATAGCCAAATGCTTCCAATTGATGGAACAAGGCAATATTGGCTTGCTGTGGATAGTAATCCTGTGTTGTTAAATGATGGGCAATTTTCTCAGCAATGGGAGCAAGGTGTTTTAATATCAGGTGAAGTGTTGCTTAGCATTGCTAAGGGTGAATTTTTGAATGAAGCGCATTTGCAAGAAGCATTGCGTTTGAATCGTTTTTTATTGAATCATAGGCTGCCTGAAGGTATTAAAAGTCGGCTGTTATTACAACAATTACAAGTTTATCAACATAATCGATAAGCTGGTTAAGGAGGCATGATGTTATTAGGAGTCAATATTGATCATGTAGCAACTTTGCGTAACGCTCGTGGTACTTGTTATCCGAGCCCCTTAGAAGCTGCATTGTTAGCAGAAACCCATGGTGCGGATTTAATTACGTTACATTTGCGTGAAGATAGACGCCATATTAAAGATGAAGATGTTAAGCAAATCAAAAAAGCGTTAAAGACCAGAATGAATTTGGAGATGGCTTTGACTGAAGAGATGCTTGAACATGCATTGGAAGTTCGACCTGAGGATGTTTGCTTGGTGCCAGAAAAGCGCGAGGAAGTAACGACTGAAGGTGGTTTACAAGTGGCGGAGCAGCAAGAAAAAGTTGCACATTATGTTGAAGAATTAAGCAAAGCAGGCATTCGAGTTTCATTATTTATTGATGCGGATGAAAAGCAAATTCAGGCTGCTAAAGATGTAGGAGCGCCTGTTATTGAATTGCATACGGGTGCATATGCAGATGCTGTAACAGCTGCAGAAAAAATGATGCAATGTGTTCGCATTGAAGAAGGTGCAGATTTTGCAGCTGAATTAGGTTTGGTGGTTAATGCAGGACATGGTTTAACAATTCATAATGTGACCCCAATTGCTCAGATTTTATCCATTAAAGAGCTTAATATTGGACATGCTTTAATGGCACAAGCGATTTTCTTAGGGCTGCCTGAAGCCATTCGTCAGATGAAAGAAACCATGTTTCGCGCACGTAGTTTGCCATTTTAATGCTTGTAAGATGATTCTTTAAAATGGATTGATATTAGTAAGAGAGGATAGTAAGTGATTTACGGAATTGGAACAGATATTGTTAAAGTAGCTCGAATTGAGCGCTTGCAAAATCTGTATAAGCAAGCATTTGCCGACCGTATTTTAACGATGCATGAGCGCTTAGAATGGTTAAATAGCAACCGACAAGTTTTGTATTTAGCAAAACGATTCGCTGCTAAAGAAGCATTTTCAAAGGCGGTTGGTACCGGCTTGCGCTCACCGGTGACATTGCAAAATATTGGCATTGCCAATGATGAAGATGGCAAGCCAGAGTATATGTATTCTGCTGAGTTGAAAAAATGGATGGATAAACAAGGCATTGCTCGTGTTCATTTAAGCATTAGCGATGAGTCTGAATATGTTGTTGCTTTTGCTGTGGCAGAGAAGCGTTAACCATGAAAATCACCCAAGTTGTGGCAGCTGTTATTTATAACAAACAAGGTGAGTATCTGTTGAGTTCTCGTCCAGAAGATAAGGCATATGCTGGTTATTGGGAGTTTGCTGGCGGTAAAATTGAGCCCGGTGAAAGCGCAATAGAAGCTTTGCAACGAGAGCTTGATGAAGAGCTAGGCATTGAAATAAAAGATGCTGGGCTATGGTTAACGATAAACCATCAATATGAACATGCTCATGTTAATTTGCAATTTTTTAGAATAGCTGAAGAACAGTGGCATGGGCAGCTGACGGCCAAAGAAAACCAAAGTTGGGCTTGGCAAAATACAAAACAGAATAATGTTGCACCGATATTGCCAGCCAATACACCTATTACAAAAGCGCTATCGATACCAACTGTGCTTTCAGGCAGCCTATTAACAGGGTTGGTTGATGAGCTAGGAGAATGTTTTTATCATCCAGAGCATGAGAATATTCTACAGTTAAATTGGTCAGTGGCTGCTGCCAATGATTTGCCTATGGAATTGGATGGATACGATGCTTGGGTTATCGATGGTGGATTTGAATTGGATTGGAATTTATTATCGACATGGCTAGCAAAAGGGGTTTCTCGTCCTGTTTTATTGGCATTGCCGAAAGAACAAGCAATAGCGAATCAGCATGTTTTGATGAATATGATGAAATCAGGTTTGCATGGATATGCATTGCTTGATTAATGGATGACAATGAAAAAACTAACTCGTAAGCAAATTATTTTACTCGCGGTTATGTTGGTATTATTTGCCATATTAAAAATTGCGACCATTTTATATTGGCAACAATATAAGCAAGGCGATACCAGCTCCGCTGTTAGCTTGCCTGTGGCTTGTGAAATTAGAAATGGCTGCCAATTGTCAAATGGGGTTGTTTTAACATTTGATGGCAAAGTCAGTGATAAAACCCGATTTAATATTATTGCAACCAATGTACCAGAACATATTGATACACTTTATGTTAGTTTTAGCATGAAAAGTATGGACATGGGGTTTAATCGCTATAAACTGTTACCACATGCCAATGGAACCTGGATTGCAGAAGATGTTCGGCTTCCTATTTGTGTATTACAGCTTAAAGATTACATTGCCGAAGTTACCATTGGTCAAGAGCATTATGAAATTCCATTTAGAATAGATTAATTTGATTGAAAGAAAAAAATGATTGCCAAAAAAATATTTGAAGAAGTTTCGGCTAAATTAGGTGAAACTTTGTCTAATAGCCCAGCAAAAGATGTTGAAAAAAATGTGAAATCATTATTAGGTTCAGCATTTAATCGCATGGATTTAGTTACCCGTGAAGAATTTGATTTGCAACAGCAAATTTTATTAAAAACACGAGAACAATTAACTATTTTAGAAGAGAAAGTTGCTGCTTTAGAGCTGGAGCAACAATCTGCAAAACTTTTACCAAAAAGCGAAGACTAAATGATTAGTTAATAATCATGATAGGAGGGCGCAATGTCCTTAGCTTTGGTTTATTCCCGTGCATTAACGGGTATTCATGCTCCCTCTGTAGAAGTTGAAGCTCATTTAGCCAATGGTTTGCCAGCGTTTCATATCGTTGGCTTACCAGAAGCTGAAGTCAAAGAAAGTCGTGATCGGGTTCGAGCTGCGATCATTCAATCGGGATTTGATTTCCCAGCCAAAAAAATTACCATTAATTTAGCACCAGCTGATTTACCCAAACATTCTGGTCGCTTCGATTTGCCAATTGCGATTGGCATACTGGCAGCATCCAAACAAATTAATACCACGCATTTAGAGCGATATGAGTTTATTGGCGAGTTGGCCTTATCTGGATTGTTAAGACCTGTTCAAGGTGTTGTGGCCATGAGTCGTGCTTGTCAGCACAATGCTCGCAGTTTGTTTGTGCCCATAGAAAATGCGATGCAAGCGGCTTTGGTGCCGGAGTCTGAAATATATGGCGCCAAAAGCTTATTAGAAGTGAGTGCGCATCTTAATCAACAAGCATTACTGACATTAGAAGAGGTTAATGTTGCTGATTTATTATTGGATCAGCACGATAAAATTGATTTTTCTGATGTTAAAGGTCAGCAAACAGCCAAAACAGCTTTGCAAATCGCTGCCAGTGGTAGCCATAGTTTATTAATGGTAGGGCCTCCAGGGACAGGAAAATCCATGTTGGCGAGCAGATTTGCTAGCATATTGCCACCATTGACCATGAATGAGTATTTGGATGTTGCTGCAATCAGTGGATTAACATCATCATTTGAACAGCAATTCTCTTTGAAAAGGCCTTTTCGTTCTCCTCATCATAGCGCATCAGCTGTAGCTTTGGTTGGAGGGGGAAGCCAGCCACGACCAGGAGAAATATCTTTAGCACATCATGGCGTCTTGTTTTTAGATGAATTACCTGAATTTGATAGAAAGGTATTAGAAGTATTAAGAGAGCCGTTGGAAAATGGGGAAATTCATATTTCCAGAGCTGCGAATCAGGTAACGTTTCCTGCTCAATTTCAGCTAATCGCTGCCATGAATCCATGTCCTTGTGGATATTTAGGGCATGCTACACAATCATGCCGTTGTAGCAGTGACAGTGTGGCTCGGTATCAGAATAAATTATCTGGCCCATTATTAGATAGAATTGATATGAGTATTCATGTGCCTAGCTTAACATTACAAGAAATTGAACTATTGCCAATAGGGCAGTCTAGTTTGGAAATTAAAAAAACGGTTCAAGATAGTCGGAATAAGCAATTGCAGCGGCAAGGATGTTTGAATGCTAAATTAACCGTATCTCAATTAGATGACGTGGCCAATATCGATGCTCAGGCAAAATTATTTTTGCAACAGGTGATTGATACATTGCATTTATCGGCGCGAGCTTATCATAAAATACTAAGAGTGGCTCGAACAGTAGCTGATTGGCAAAATAATGAACAAGTTGGTAAAGAGCACATTCAACAAGCCATTGCTTTTAGAAGGGCAATTGTAAATAAAACTAGCTAATATGGCTGAGTTTGTTAAAATCATTCATTGTGATTTTGAATTAGATGAATAAGATTATGAAAAAACATATTCACCAAGCAGGTAAGACATTCAGTGGTATTTTAATTGGGCTAGTATTAGCTGTAGTAGTCGTTGCCGGCTTATTATGGTTTTTGAATAATAACAAAACAACATTCCAAGAACATGATTCAGTGGTGGTTGATGAGGTTGAAACTGAAGTTCTAACACCGCCTGATTTTAATAATGGCAATTCTTCTGCTGAAGAAGATGGCGATTTAACACAGTGGGAAGATGATCTTGATACTCATCCAGAAGGAGCATCTCAAGAATTGGAAACTGTTGATAAACCTATTGAGCCTGCGGTGAAACCAAAAGTGGATAATCGGAAACCGCAAGAGACGAAAAAACCAGATGCAAAACCAGTTGAAAAACCCATTAAAGTAACACCAGAACAAATTTTGGATAATGGCAGTATTGAAAAAGCACGTGAAAAAGCTGAGCAAGACGCAACGAAGCAAGTAAAAACGGGTAAAAAAATTGTATTACAAGCAGGTTCTTATGCTAAACAAGAAACTGCAGATGCACAACGTGCACAATTATTGATGCTAGGGGTTGATGCTCACGTTGAAAAAGCGCAAATCAGTGGTGGTAAAACAGTGTACCGCGTGAAGACATCAAAACTTGCTGCTGCAGAATCAGCGGCAATAGAGAAAACCTTAAAAAGTAACGGCATTGACTATCTAGCCATTTCACAATAATACATTTCATTAAAGGATAGAATTATGCGATTTTCAAAATGGATTGTTGCAGGCGCATTGGCTGCAAGTTTTGGTTTTGCGCAAGCCGCAATTGTTGAAGGACAAGATTACCAAACATTGCCAAAAGCGATGCCTCAAGCTAATTCTAATCAAGTAGAAGTTTTAGAGTTTTTTGGTTATTTTTGTATTCATTGTAAAAATATAGATCCTATCATTCGTAAACACAGCCGTACGTTTGCCAGCGATACTTACTACAAGCCAGTTCATGTTGTATGGGAACCAGCAATGCTTCCATTTGCACGCATTGCATCGGCAGTTGATGCAACCGGCATGATGAATCAAGCTAACCCAGCAATTTATAGTGCAATGTTCGATCAAAAAGTAAATCTGGGTGATGAGAAAACATTCAAAGATTGGGCGAAAAAGCAAACTAGTTTTGATGGTAATAAATTAATTACAGCTTATGATTCTTTTAATGCTCAGCAAAATGCAAAAGCAATGGAAAAAATGACTGTTGATTACCAAATTGATAGTACGCCAACAGTCATTGTTGGTGGTAAATACAAAGTTATCATGCGTGACTTTAATAAAGCCATGAATACCATTGATGAATTGGTTGTGAAAGTACGCCAAGAGAATGGCTTACCAGCACCACAAGCCAAAGCTGTTAAAGCGGTTAGTAGCAAAGGTGCAGCAGCTGCATTGGCTGCTAATCAATAATTGTCATTAAATTGTCATTTACTTCAGGTAGCCTATTAGGCTACCTGATTTTTTATGAGCGTAAGCCATGGATATATTGCTGTTATTAAAAGCATTGGTTTTGGGTATCATTGAAGGCATTACTGAATTCTTACCTATTTCCAGTACTGGGCATCTAATTGTCTCTGCTGATTTATTAAATTTTAAAAGCACAGAACAAGTATTTGAAATTGCCATTCAGCTTGGTGCAGTATTGGCAGTTGTGTATGAATATCGCCAGAAATTCACACATGTTATTACTAATATTGGTCGAGATAAAAAAGTAAATCGATTTGTTTTAAACTTAGCCATTGCTTTTTTACCTGCTGCTGTTATTGGTTTATTGTTTAGTAAAGTTATCAAATCGTATTTATTCAACCCAATTACCGTTGCAACAGCCTTGGTTATTGGTGGGTTGATTATTTTTTGGGCTGAGAAACGGCAAGAAAATAAGAGACCAAGAGTTTTATCCGTTGATGACATGAAAAGCAAAGATGCATTATTAGTGGGTGTTGCTCAAGTATTTGCATTGATTCCAGGAACGTCTCGTTCTGGTAGTACGATTATTGGTGGGATGTTGGGTGGATTAGATAGAAAAGTGGCAACAGAGTTTTCGTTTTTTCTAGCTGTTCCTGTCATGATTGCAGCAACGGGTTATCAATTGATTAAATATCGTCATTTATTTAGTACTGATGATATTGCGACCATTGCAATTGGGTTTGTTGCTGCTTTTATTAGTGGTTTGTTTGCAGTGCGTGCGTTATTAAAATTTTTGGCAACAAAAAACTATGTGCCATTTGCTTGGTATCGTATTATTTTTGGTGGCATTATTTTATTAACATGGGGCACTGGTTTGGTTGACTGGACGATGCCGTCATAGGTGTTTTAAATATAGTATTGTATAAAAATACAAAAATATAGTTGCTATAAAATGAGATAGAAAAATGAAATAGCTGCCAGTTGCAAAAAATTGTGGTAGTATTTCTTTTTACATAGAAAAGGTGGGCGTTAGCTCGCCTTTTTGTTGTGTCAATTGAAAGAGGATGACCATGCAATCTTGGCAATTACCTGAATACATTGCCGATATCCTACCTTCAACTGCTAGGCAGTTGGAAAGTGCCAAAGAAGCTTTGTTGGCACTCTTCCGCGTACACG
>JASLFS010000042.1 GCA_030150505.1 Vitreoscilla sp.
GGCTTGGATATTTTCACCACACGAATTGAATAAAATTTTGTACTCTTTGTATCATTTAACACACGCCTATTAACAAACTCTTGCTCTCGTGAAAAAGCCAAAACATCTTCAGCTAGATATAAAGCAAAAGCAGGCCTAAAAACACAACCGAACATGATACATAAAATTAATAATCTATCACTAAAAATAATATTTTTTTTAAATTGTGACATAATTTAATAACCAATCTAATGGGGGTTTTAATTTGGAACATTTCTCCAAATTGCTTCTACTTGAATAGTGCCTTGAGCACGAACTACACCTTCCCAATCAATACGATTATCAACCGTAAAGTTGGAAATTGGATTACTCATCGAAAAACCAAAATCAACTAATGTTCGATAAAAACTACCTTCTTCTGGAGCATTAACCCAAGGTGTCTGTTCCCATCTAGCATCAGTCAAATCAACTGCTCGATCTCCACAACCGTGTGGGACTTTTGTCCAAGTATTAGAAGATTTTAAATACTGAATATATGATGGAAAAACCACTTTCGTCGATTTGTCACTTGACTGGAATAAACAATAATTAATACCATTAACAACCTCTTTATCACCTCCAACCCTTATTTTTACCTCATCAGCATTTCTGGGACCACTTGCGGTAATAATATATTTAAAAACGATATCAGGCTCATCTACACCAACCTTGCCTTCTTTTTTTGAATACACGCTCCAAGTCTCTCGATCAACAATTGATACCCCATAATCTCTTGGTCTTAATAGCAAAGTATTAGAAGGAGTAAATTCATAATATCCAGAGGAGCCATGGGAAGTATTTCGGAATAAGAAGGTAAATAATTCAGAAGCTCCACCCAAATCCACGCCATAATCAACTAATTTTTTTAAATAACTCTGTGATAAAAAGACATAAATACCTTTGTTTTGCTTTTTTAATACATTGTACGCATAGACATAAGTTCTAGAAGCACCATTATACCAAACAACCTGATCACCACTAAATCGCACTTCATTCGTGAATAAAGGCACATTTCCTAAATTAGCAGAATTAACGCTTAAAGCAATTTGATTATTATTAGGTAGGTCTATAGCTCCATCACCTTCCACAACTGTTTCAGCTAGAAGACAACTAATTCCATTAACATTACCAATAGAGTGACTTTTACAAAAATCACTTCCCAATCCTGGTGTGGTATTTCCATCGCTATCAATATAAATCTCTTGTAACGCATTTGTTGATTTTAATAAAATATTTGCTGTTTTTGTTAAATTAAAAATATCTCGTCTTGATCTTTTTTCATTATCCGCAAGATATGAATCACATGTTTGATTTTGTCCTATATTATAAATAGCTCCCCTATTCCCTACACAATAATTAAATGTTAAATTAAAAGGTCTTTGTATAGGCAATCTTGAAAAATATTCATACATACCATCAGCTAATACAGCATAAGGCTTTCTAGCTGTAACGCCACTAGGACGAGTTGCATTATATAATCCATACACACCATTATTTTTAAGCAACCCTGTCATATGAATAAAATCACTAGGACAGCCACTTTCATTCGAACGACATGTTTGCCCAACAAATGGAAAATCCACAGGGGAATCTTCTAGCCACATATCATAATACTGTTCCGCACCTAAAACAGTATCATTCCTACCCATGTAACCTAAACTAGTTTGTCCGACATTATATTTGGATATTCGATTTGAGCCTGAAAATCTAAATGATCCATCTAAACGTCTAGTTGAAATAAAATATTCACCATCAACTTGATTTTCAATTAATACAAAATCATTTGTAGAAGTTCCCTGCCCAAAAGAATACGTAGGAATTATATTTAAAAATATAACCACTATTTGAATGACTGCCATTTTTATTTTCATATTATCCTACCTATTTAATACGCACTAATTTAAATACTCTTTATTATCTAAATACCCATATTGTTTTTGTTTTTTTAAATCTTTTTTAACCAATTTAAAACAAGACACCTCACCAATCCATTTCACTGATTTTTGATCAGAAAAATCGACTTCCACGTTACAAGAAGCATTGTCAGCTGTTTCATTTTCGACAATAGAAAGGCTTGGATAGCGGCTATCAATATCAATTGCAAATTTACCTTCATGGTCAGATACAGTATGACCAACATGGTTATGAATCGTGTTATGAGCAATTCCAACACCATTTTCATCCACAACTTTACCAAACACAGTAACAACTCTTTTAATTTCTGGAGTTTGAATCGCAATATTACCAGGGTATAGTGTTACTTCAATATCTCGCCCTTTTGCAATATTGATACTATTAGAGGCTTTGGTATCATTCATCAATTTAACTTGATATGTATTATAGGGGGCTAATGCAATAAAATTTCTCTTACCTGTAAGCCGATAGTTCACCCCATTAATATCAGCCATCGCACTAGTATTTTTATCTAAATTAGTTTCAATAATTAAACCAGAATTTTCTCTCTTACCACTAAATGCAACACCTCTTCTAGTTAAGCCGATAGAACCTCTACCTGATAAGCTACCTGTCAAGCGTCCTGATGTAGGCCTAGATATCATCATATTTCCAGATAACCGTTTTCCTTCAAATAAAACGCTACTGTTCACTGATGTCTGATTGTTACTAAAATCAGTTCTATTTCCATTTTTAATTCTTCTAGATAATCCCAAACTACCATAGCGAATGAAGCCATCTTGGAAGTCTTTCGATGCATCAATATTTAAATTTGTATCCCCATTATATGAAGACAAACCTACTCTAACTCGACGGCCTAAAGGAATAGACCAATTTAAAGAAATATATTTCTTAATATCCTTGGACTGATCCAACTCATTATCAAAGCGCTGATAACCCAACTGGAGGCCCAAGCTACCATATTGATTACTATAAAAATTATTATTGTAAGAAATGTTAGTAGACTTATTTTTACTTATTTTATAAACACTTCTACTAATATCTAATGACCCACCATACTTCATAAAGTTATCAAAATTTAAAGTGCTGCCTACGCTATAAGAATCACTATCTGCAATAGTAATATTATCTTTAAAATTACTATTTTCTTTGTTATACCAAACCGATCCTATACCATATGGAAGGTTCATATTCGTATTTAAAACATATCGATAACTTCCATCATCCGATACTAAGGTATTCAATCCCGAAGAAATATTTTTATTAAATCGAACATCAGCATTAGTTTCATTGTAAAAATGATTATCTATAAGGTAATTAGATGTTGTTAAATTAACTCCTGACGCAATAGGAAAGTTTTTCCCTAAAGAGAATCCTACTATATACCCATCCTCTACCTTCAACTCTTTCTCACCTAAGAGATGGTTAGTTGATTGTTTTCTAATATCTTTTACAAAGCCACCATATACCTCCCAGCTCACTTTATTGCTTAAGTTATTAGTAGAGCCTACCTTAGTAATTCGTTGAATATTACTAGAATATACTTGCCCATTAACCAACACTCTGACCTCAACATCATAAATTCCATTAGGATACCTAGATGTATCAATCTCATAACTACCAATAGGGAAATTATCAACACTTAATAGTCGATCATCTCTATATACCAATACTTGACCAGGCTCTGTTAATAACGCTGTAATTGGAGTAATAGAAGCTTCTTTATTAGCCTTTGTTGAATTTGCATAGTTACTGACACTAAATCCATAAACCTTATCGGCACTTAAAGCACTCATATTTCCAACAGACTGAAATACCCATGAGTTAGCCATGCCAGTTTTCACATTTAGTCCATTAATATCTCGCTCAAACATGACTTGATTTAGAGTAGACGATGCTGTTTCAGATTTGCCGACATCATAAAAAGAACCATCAACTGTCAAATGATTTTCACCAACAGAAAATACTGATTGGTAATTTAAATAACTGCTATTTGTAGTAATACCATTTGCTTTTGAGGCGTATACACTAAAATCATAATTCGTAACATTAGTTAAATCTTTAGTGGTTGACTTTGGCAATACAGAATGTTTTTTTTGCGGGAGTGTTTCAAATGAGTCCGGATGAACTTCTAAGGTTAATACAAATCTTTGTATATCTATTTTTAAAACAGTTTTATCATCAACCTCAATCTTTTGTTCATTATCAAATACCGTTGAATTAATTGACTCTAATTGCTGAGTTAAGCTCTCTTTAAAATGGGCATTATTACCCTTTAGAACTGTGACACCTTCTACATAAAAACTTTTATCTTTCAAATAAACTTGAGCTTCAGCCACTTTTTGTTTATCTGAATTAACCTCCTCAACAAAAATCGGAAGAGCATCTTCAGCAATAGGTTCTTCAGTACTCTCTTCGCTTATTTCACTTTCATTTTGACTAGGTAATTGTTTATATGACTCCGAAGTTGTCAAATAAATAGGTACAGTGATGCCTTGCTCTAGAATCATTCCTAAACTATCTGGAATAATAAATTCGTCCTCAATCCCCAAACTAGTTGTTTGACCAAATACCATTGGCGACGATATGGCAGTCATCACCAATGATGTTAGTTTTATGTTATTACAACTGTTTAGCAATTGTTTCATCTTTGTATATAATCTCTGTTATTTTTTTAATTAATTGGTATAAATTGATTTTTATGCCAAATACCTATCGCAGATTGTTTCTTATTTACGGCTCCATATTTCAAAGCCACTTTAGAACTAGGTAAAATATTATATTTCTCATTGCAAATTTTTTTACCTATTTCATCACATGGCCCAAAAGCACTTACACGGAATGAAACATTTCCTTCATTGAGTAACTCATTAGATTCACTATCATATCTATATTTAAAATCTTCATTTCTTGGTGCTACAACTAAAATAGTTGCAATTCTAGCTGAGGTTGTTGCTGCTACTCGTTTAGATGATGAGCCTGCCTTCCCTATACTTTGAATAGGTAAATCATGCCAAACTAGCCGATAATATCTTTCCTCGTTATCTTTAGGACCATTGTAGTAAACATTAAATACTTCTTTCCCCCCCGCAGGTAAAACACTAGTTGCAGGTGTGGCTAATAACTCATCATTTGAATCAAAAGGAATAATCACCCCATGATCTAATGGAGAAGATACTTTTTCCAATTTCAAAATTACGCCACGAGCAGTATTTACATCATTTGTTACACTCTTAGATACAACATTTTGATCATGATGCATAAAGGTTGTTATATCCCCAACATCTATAGCAAAACTATGTTGTGCCAACATCACTAATGTAATTAAGGTATATTTATTCATAACAGGACCATTATTAACATTATTAATAAACGAAGTGACAATCACTTCGTTTATTAATATTAAAAAACAATATTAGAATTAACTACTCAATTTAACCTTATGGAGTAGTCCAAGTAGCAACAAAATCAACAGAAACATCACCTTGCCACTCTCCATCAGGTAATGTAGCTAATGCTACTTCAGCATCAGTCTCATCTTTTGCACCTGATACATAGAACGTAAAACGACCTCTACTACTGCCATCTTCAGTTAAATCATTAGTAATCCCTGTAAATCCTGAAGTTATATTATTTGCGGTATCAACTAAAGTAACTTCTTTATCTTTACTTAACTCTTGTCCTTGCCAACGAGCACCAACATCTAATTTTTGTTTATTATCTGACACTAGAGATGACAAAGTATTACTATTCAATTTAGAAGTTAATTTAAAACCTTCTGCATCAGCAACGCCTTTAACTGCCACATCAAAAGTACCATCCACCTGATTAAATGCTTTAATACCTGGTGCATAAGTAAAAGAAAGGCTACCTAGAGGCGTGACGGTTAATTGAGCTGTTGTATCTTTACGGGCAGTCGCATCCCAAGTAGCAGTTGCTGTTGATACTTTATCTGCTGCATTAGCTCCACTAATAGCAGCAAATAGTATTAGAAATAATGCTGTCTTTTTCATATCATTTCTTCCTTATATCTAAGTTAAGTAATTGGCTTCTTATAATGACCAAAATAATTACAAATAAATGTTAAAATAATAAAAAATAACTCATTTAACATTTATTAATATATCAAACCAACATAAAAAAATCAAATTTAATTAATAAAATCAAAGAATTATTTAAAAATAACATGAATGACATTTAGATAATAAATATAAAAATCATCAACATAATTAAAAAACAAATAAAACAAATGGCATATTTAATGCATTCCAAAGAAACAAAGCAATGTCAAAAACTGATGGTTTCAACCATATTAAAATAACAAGTAACAGATATATCACTTATTTTTAAGATGAACTCCATCTAGCGCTAATAACCTAGCTAGCCTATTAACAAATAAAGTTAGTTTGGGAAACCACTATTTTTTCTCGTTATCATTTAGAAGATTCTGTTAATTTTGTCTTGAGATATTTGATAACAGTTACCCTGAATAAAAATAATTATTCACAAGTTTATGTTTATATAGAGTTTTAATTGGAAAATATTCATCGAACTGTAGCGACAGCTACCGTAACATAGCATCTCAGATAAACCCCAAGAAAATTTTGATTTTAAATAGGTTAATATCAGACAATGATGGTATAAATTAAGCAAAACCGTTTAAATTTACTAGCTAAATTAGCGGGCTTGTTTAATGCTGTTGCAGATATTTCAACTCTAAACGACTAATCATCTAGCAACTGATATCAAAATCAAAAAGGACTGAATTCGATATATTATCAAACTCAGTCCTTTTCATTTCAACTTGAATATTCTTAATCTAATATAATTAAAAATACATAATAATCAATACTATAACAATTCAGGCAAGATAATATTGGTTATCTGCCAATTCACTAATCCTTTGCGTTCAAACACCAACTCCAACTCTTGGTCTTCTTTGGGCAGCCATACAATAAACTCCTGATAACTTTTATATTTCCAACGCAACTTCTTACTCGTATTTTCTGCCCCTGCTACTGCCTGAGAATTTGATTCTTTATTGGCATGTTTCTGCTCTTGATAAAGAACAGCTAAATTCATCACTTCTTTCAAAGCCTGCTCAGTAACATATTTTTCACTGGCCTGCTCAACCAGT
>JASLFS010000021.1 GCA_030150505.1 Vitreoscilla sp.
ATCTCGACATAGGCACTGGAAACAGCAGCTTAAATCAATTGGCGCTTTATCAAAAATGTGGTTTCAGAATGCATCGTATTGAATCTGATTTTTTTATCAAAAATTATCCGCATCCCATTTTTGAAAATGGCATTCAATGCATTGATATGATCTACTTACGTTTCAATATCAAATCATGTTCATAAAAAAAGCCACTTGTGATAAGTGGCTTTTTTATAGATAACAAGATTAATCGAATAAATCTCGAATTTTATCCATAAATGATTTCTGACGTGGCGTTTGACTACGTTCCATACCAGTAGAAATTTTTTCAAATTCCATTAGTAATTCTTTTTGACGCTCAGTTAAATTCACTGGTGTTTCTACAACCACATGGCAATACAAATCACCAATAGCACTAGAACGCAATGATTTAATACCCTTGCCTTTTACACGCATCTTACGACCATTTTGTGTCTCAGGAGGAATATTTAACTTCACTCTACCATCCAAAGTAGGAACTTCAACTTCACCACCTAAAGCGGCTGTTGTGAAGCTAATTGGCAACTCACAATGCAAGTCTATGCCATCACGTTCAAAAATCTTATGATGTTTAATATGAACAACAACATATAAATCGCCAGGATGCCCACCATGCGTTCCTGGTTCGCCTTCACCAGATAAGCGAATGCGGCTACCAGTATCCACACCAGCAGGAATATTCACTTCTAATGTTTTGCTGGTTTTCACATGTCCGGTACCACGGCACTTGATACAAGGATCTTTAATTTCTTGGCCTGTACCATGACATGTTGGACATGTTTGCTGCACCTGAAAAATAGCTTGGCGAACATTCACAACACCATTGCCATGACATGTATGACATGTTACTGGTGAAGTGCCTGGTTTTGCTCCAGAACCATGGCAAACATCACATTGCTCATGAGTAGGAATAGTGATTTTTTTCTTAATACCTTTAGCAGCTTCTTCTAATGATATTTCAATATCATAACGCAAATCTGCGCCATCAAAGTTTTGCTGATGACCGCCACCACCGCCACCGCCAAACATTTGGCTAAAGATATCACCGAAATCAAATCCACCAGCTCCCGCGCCACCAAAACCGCCGCCACCCATATTAGGATCTACACCAGCATGTCCATATTGGTCATAAGCAGCTTTTTTCTCTGGATTAGACAGAATTTCATAAGCTTTTTGAACTTCTTTAAACTTCTCTTCCGCTTCTTTATTATCAGGATTACGGTCTGGGTGATATTTCATCGCTAATTTACGATAAGCTTTTTTAATCTCATCATCACTAGCACCACGCGCAACACCTAATAATTCGTAAAAATCTTTTTGGCTCATGGTTATCTACAGAAAATAATAGTTGGTTTTTAATGAAGAAAACATTGGGGCAAAATATTAAATATCAAGAGCGCTAGCACTATCCACCTGACAATTTATTCATTTCTCATCACAAAACCGCCTCATTATTCTAGCGCATTCATATTTTTAAACATTATCAGCGCAGTAAAACCATTTAACTTTATCAATCTTGTATTTGAAGTCGAGTTTTTTAAAACCGAATGAATACTCATTAACGACAAATAGCCACTAAAAAGTGGCTATTCTCTATTCAATCTTTGAATTACTTAAAATGTATATTTATACGTTAATGCAACTTTACCGCCTCGTCGCTTACCCACATAACCTTTGGCATCTAAATCAATTGAACTTCGGCTCAATAGGCTCCCTGAACTCTTGCCTTTAGGTTGATATTTGAAGCCAATACCAACAAAACCAGTTGAGCCTTTTACTCTTGGTGCATCAATGGCGACTCCAGCCACGCTGGCATCTCCTTTACCATCAAACTCATATTCATAACCAAGAGATGTATTTAAAGCTGCATTATCAGAAATTTTATGCTCCCATCTGGTTTTTAGCTCTAAAATATTTGACTTTAAGCTTTCAAAATCAATCTTATCACCATCAATATGGACAGCATCAGAGCCTAGTTTGCTATGTACATAATGCAAAGATGTGTCTAATAAATTATTTTCATCCACATGATGGCGATATCCAGCCCCTAGATGCCCGCTCCAATAATTAACTTTGCTTTTGTACTTAGCATAATCACCAGAGCCCGTCACAATATCTCGTGAATCAAATTTATTGGCAATGCGGCCAAACTGAGCGCCAAAACTGGTATAAAACTGCTTATTTACATCATATTGACTAGAAAAACCAACACCATAGCTTTTGTTATTTCCGCTGCCTTTTACCTGATTCTGATTAAAATGATTGTAGGTTTTATAATCATCATAGCCATATGACGCAAACGCGGTCATGGCAAATTTGTCTTTTTTATAACCAATCCCCGTTAATAAATCAAAAGTATCTGCTGAAATATGAGAACCTGATTGATAGCGATTATGTCCACCCAGCAAAGTAACAAAAGGAATTGCTTCCCCTGGCTGCAATTGCTTCAATACATTTTCTTCCAAACGATTTTTACGGGTAATATTCATCAATGCCGCTAAACGCCCTTCCACCAACGGCTTAACATTCAAATCAACTAAATCCTCATCAACAGTAGAATCCTCAACAAATTTTGCCGTCACACGATTATTCGCATCATCAAACTCATATTCAACACCAATCTTTCCTACCAATCCATGCTGTATGCTGTGTTGCTCGCCATGATTAAAAAGCTCACTGGTCAATACATCTGATACATTAGTATCTCGATCTCCCATCGTGATAGCCGCACCATCAGCAGAAAGAAGATGAACCTCATCACCCACCTGAATATTTTGTTCTCCAGATATCCCCTTGAGTAAAATATTCGGGTGATTTGTTGTCACCACTTTATTCCCATCAACATTAATCATCCAGCTATCTTCACTGTGAAGTTCATCTTTCACGGTAATCAAGGCATCATTTGTATTAACAAGCTGGCTATTGGCATCTGTTAAGTAAAAATTATAATTCTGAAAGTTACCTAATTTGCTAACTTCCAATGGCTTCCCATAAAAATTAAAGGTATTTCCACTAACAGCATCTTTCTCATTAAATGCGCCCATAGCCACACCACCCCAGATGCTTAAATCCGGATTAGTGAATGCTACGTCCTCACCAACGGTTAATGTGCTATCCGTAGCAAGCGCAATACCATAAGGTGAATCATCAGGATCAACAAGCTCATCAATACGTACCCGGCTCACATAAATATCACTACTATGAAGCGTACCACCAGTTAAATTAATGCGCCCTTTCGCTCTGGAATCTTTTTTACTAGAAGCCCATGCTGCCTGAAGAGAACCGCCAATTTCACCACCTGAAATATCAATTTCACCATCAGATATTGCAAAGCTATCTTTATTCGTTGTATTTTCATTAATATATGCTGTAGTAGCCCAAATATTGCCATCAACTACTCCTCCTTGAACAGCAATCTGACCAATACCTTCTGATGATATTCCTGTTTTATTACTGCTGTATGTCCCACGAAGATCATTCATCACGTGACCACCTGTCATCAAAATAGAGCCATCCTTCTTAGAAGTATCCCCCCTTGCAGTATAAGCCCCGTATACGTGATTCTTAGCTATTCCCCCATGAATTTCCACGTGCCCAGTTGCTATATTATTTTTACCTGACGCATAAGCACCATATATAAAGCCTTCATTTGCACCTCCATTCATAACAACTAAACCATTAGCATTTGAATTAGCTGAAAAACTCATATTATTAACTGATGCACCTGAATTTGTACCCTTCAAATTACCACCATCAATGATTAAAATACCATCTGCAGTAAAAGTACTACCTGTATAATCATTAGCAGTCCCTCCCGCATAAACTTCAGCACCCGTAACATTGGCTTGAACTTCACCATTTTTAATAGTTACTTTTCCGACAGCTTCAGCACTATAAGGCGTATTTTTAGATGCGTCGTAATACAAATTAACTTTTGCACCAGAAATTTGCCCGCCCACTTTGCCATTTTCTAGCGTAACGGATGTATTCTTAACTGAGAAATTTTGGTCATTTTCATTAAGCCCACCATTTACAATACGTGGAGTAATCTTACTGCTATCATTCGGATCAAAATTTATCAATACATGATTATCTTGTGTAATATTCTTACCATTCTCCTGAGGAATTAAATGCTTATTCCCATCCAATAACGAACTATCAGTTCCATCATAAACAATCTGATTAACCTGATCTGCATTAGCCCAAGCCACACCAGCTTGTGAAAATAAGCCAATAGCTGCTAATGCCAAATGTAATTTGCTATGTGAATAAATCGGTTTCATTCAATCTCCCCTATTAAACCCTTAAAAATAATATTCCATAATCATTAAATTATGACTAAATAATATTTAAATATCAAATATTTGGCTTAAATAACAAATATATGTCACATATGTCATACGAAATATATTAATACGCCATCCTCACCAAAAAATTCAAACCCACCCATCACTCAGGAAAGAATAAATAACCAATACCCCTTTTTCTGCTAAAACCACATCTTCCATTAACAACTGACTAAGCAAATCACTGCATCAAAACCATATAAAAAAACCTACCAAATAAAATATTTTGATAGGTTTCTCTAATAAACAAATAACTATGTAAATGGGCAATCAATATCCACTGGTAATCAGCATTGAGCCATAAAATTAAGCCTTAATTCCCCACACTTTGGTAAGCCAATTCTAGCTCCTCCGATAAAATAGCAATCCCCTTCTCAATTTGCTCAGGCTCAGGAACATAATTCATCCTCATGCACTGATGAGCATGCTCCCAGTTTTCTTCAATTCCAGGGAAAAAATAATGACCTGGAACCATTAAAACACCCCGCTTTTTAAGACGCTGATAAAGTTCAAAACTGGTAATAGGCAAATCTTTAAACCACAACCATAAGAAAATCGCTCCTTCTGGCTTATGAATTAAGCATCTTTCTTCAGGAATATACTGGCGAATAATACTAACCACTTCTTCAACACGTTTCTTATAAAACGGCCCAATAACATTTTCAGACAAAGCAATCAAATCATCTCGTTGCAGCATCTCTAAAGCCATTACAGGACCAACACCACCCGGAGCAAGGCTAATAATCCCATTAATATTACTAACAGCCTCAATAATTTCTTCATTCGCAATAATAATACCGCAACGCGTACCTGGTAATCCCAGTTTAGATAGGCTCATACTAAGAATGACGTTCTCATTCCAAAAAGGAGTTGCCTCGCTAAAAACAATACCAGGAAAAGGCACTCCATAGGCATTATCGATTAGCAAAGGAACATTATGCTGCTTCGCCAATTGATCAAGATGCTCGATTTCTTCATCTGTTATGACATTACCTGTCGGATTCGTTGGGCGTGAAACGCAAATAACACCAATATCATCGGTAATCTCCAATGTATCAAAATCCACACGGTATTTAAATTGCCCATTTGGCAAATATTCAATTTGCGGTTTATTGGCCACAAATAAACCATCATCTAAACCTGAATCAGCATATCCAACATATTCAGGCGCTAAAGGAAATAAAACTTTACGGGTAACACCATCTTCAAAAGAACCCGCTAGCAAATTAAATAAGTAAAAAAATGCGCTCTGACTACCATTGGATAATGCAATATTTTTTGCACTAATATTCCAACCAAATTTCTCTTTTAATGCTGCTGCTAGCGCTTGCAACATAGCATCATTGCCTTGTGGACCATCATAATTACATAAAGTATCGGTCAGCTTTCCACTTGCACACATTTCTGCCAATATTTTTTTAAAATAATCATCCATCTCAGGAATATGAGCAGGGTTACCACCGCCAAGCATAATAGCCCCGGGCGTTCTAAGACCATCATTCAAGTCTTTCATCAATATTGAAATACCTGAATTTTTAGCAAACTTATTGCCAAATTTAGAAAATATCATTTCACTAATTCACATATATTAAGTAGGTTATTAATAGGATTCTCAATATACTCTTTTCATTATAATTACTTAGTATATTTCGCATGTGTCAAATCTATCGGCATCTCTGATAATCAAAAAAAATCCCGAAAAATATAACATTCAATATTAACAGTATAATCGACTATATTCATAGCTAATAAAAAATCAACTCAACCCTACATGTATTAGCCAAAACTAAAATACGACGAGGAATTAGTTACGTAAGCATCAAAACATGCCAGCCTGACAATTTAATATTGAGAAGGATTAATTTGAAAAATTTACACTAAAAATAATACAGACAAAAAAATAGCCGCTAAAAAGCGGCTATTTCTTAAATGTGGCTCCCCGACCTGGGCTCGAACCAGGGACCTGCGGATTAACAGTCCGTCGCTCTACCGACTGAGCTATCAGGGAATAGATGCGTATAATACCTACTACACATCAACTCGTCAAGCACTTTTTAAGTTAAAATGTCATTAATTTAACTTAATTGTCTCAACTTGTTGTAACTCAACAATTTTATCTGCTTCATCATTAGGTAAAGAAGCAAGATATTCATTGCGTCGTAAAACATTCGCAGCAATAGTAGGCGTTTCGATCACATCAACTAGCAATTCAGCTCGTGTCTCAACCAAAACCAAATCACCCAAATCCAATTTAGGCATTTCTTTTTCACTAGAAACTGCACTTTGCTGACTATCAGCAATCGTTGTTTCAGCCGCTACAGATAAATTCACTACTTCTTTATCTACAATCACTTCAACTTCTTCAGCATTATTACCTGTTTGGATGGCAGCAACATTAACTTCCAAAACAGGATTCACTCGTCCTAATGCTACGTTAGCAGCTTCACGAGCTAACTGTGCTACAACATGAATATCAATGCGAGCAATAATATCATCCGCACGAGGAATTCTGCGTTGGCGGAAACGTCGTTGATTGCCTTTTTTATTGTGGTTTGATGAATGGCGGGCTTGTTTAGGAGCGGCATTATCATTTGCTTCACCTAAATTAATAACCAATGGTTCATCTGCTTTATTATCAGTTTTTTCTACTGATTTTTGCTGACCTTCATTCTGTGGGGTTTTTCTATCATTTCGATCGCGACGTGTATTACGGCGACGGCGATTTGTTTTCACAGCCTCATCTACTTGAGGTGCTTCCTCACGATTTTCTACTACTTGCTCAGCAACTTGTGCAACAACTTTTTCTTCTACTTGATTCTGATTCACTTCTGGTGCATTAACTTCTTTTGCAACATTTTGACGAGGCTGGCGACGAGTGCGCTTGTCGCTATTATTGCTATTGCCAGCATTTGCTACTTGGTTGCTATTTTGCTTACCGTTGTTGTCTTGCTGCTGAGGTTGCTGCTGTTTTTGCCCTTGATTCTGACGAGAGTTTTGACGACGATTTTGATTGCCCTCTTTAGAATCTCTAGTATCACTTGCTGAAGCTTGTGATGTTAATTCTTTCTCTTTTCTCTCATTACCATTGGCTTGATTCTGTTGATTTCGTTGACGCGTATTGCGGTTAGCATTTTGTGGGCGCTTACGATTATTTTGTTGAGAGCGATTATTTTGAGCAGCTGGCTGCACTTCCTGTTTTGGTGCTTCTTGTACAACAGGTTCATCTGCTGCAAACAATCCTTTTAACCATCCAGTAAAGCGTTTAAATAATGAAGGCTTAACAACTTCTTCTTCAACGCGTTGTGTATGGCGAATGCCTTTAACAGCAGGCTCTGGGCGTACTGTCTTAGTCACACTGCGCTCAATCATTTTCGCAACAGCGTCTTCTTCTGGCACATCAACTGTTTTATAGCTTGATTCTGGATTCTCTTCTACATCATCGGTACGAATACGCTCAATTTTATAAGATGGCGTTTCCATGTGAATATTAGGAATAAGTAGAATCGATACATCCAGTCTATCCTCCAAAGAGAACAATTCTGAACGTTTTTCATTCAATAAGAAGGTTGCAACATCCACTGGCACTTGCGCACGCACTTCACCAGTATTGTCCTTCATGGCTTCTTCCTGAATCGTACGCAAAATATACAATGCTGATGATTCAATGCCTCTAATAAAACCTGTGCCATGGCAGCGTGGGCAAGAGATATGACTGCTCTCTCCCAATGATGGCTGTAAACGTTGGCGTGATAGTTCTAGCAAGCCAAAGCGCGATAATTTACTCATTTGCACACGAGCTCTATCGTACTTCAATGCTTCTTTTAATGTTTGCTCAACTTCTCTTTGGTTCTTAGCATTTTCCATATCGATAAAATCGATAACCACTAAGCCACCTAAATCTCGCAAACGCAATTGTCTAGCAATCTCATCTGCTGCTTCTAAGTTAGTGCGCAATGCTGTTTCTTCGATATCAGCACCACGTGTTGAGCGAGCTGAGTTCACATCAATCGACACCAAGGCTTCGGTATGATCAATAACAATAGCACCACCAGACGGCAAACTCACTTCACGAGAGAAAGCTGATTCAATTTGGTGTTCAATTTGGAAACGGCTAAATAAAGGAATATGATCTTCGTAACGTTTAATGCGACTAACTTGATTTGGCATCACATAAGACATGAATTGATACACTTCATCATGTACTTCTTGAGTATCAATCAAGATTTCGCCGATATCATTTTTAAAATAATCACGAATGGCACGAATCACCAATGCACTTTCTTGCAAAATCAAGAAAGGAGCGCTGCGGTTATCAGCTGCCGTTTCGACCGCATTCCACAGCTGCAATAAGTAGCTTAAATCCCACTCTAAATCCTGAGCACTGCGACCAATACCTGCAGTACGTGCAATTAAGCTCATACCTTTAGGCACATCAAGTTGCGCCATTGCATTTTTAAGTTCTTGTCGTTCTTCGCCTTCAATGCGACGAGAGACGCCACCACCACGAGGATTATTTGGCATCAATACCAAATAGCGTCCTGCTAAACTAACAAAAGTTGTTAAAGCAGCACCTTTGTTGCCACGTTCATCTTTCTCTACTTGAACGATAACTTCAACGCCCTCTGAAATGACGTCTTGGATTCTAACTCTTCCACCTTCATAGCCTTGAAAATAGCTACGAGAGATTTCTTTAAATGGTAAAAAACCATGGCGATCTGTGCCATAGTCAACGAAACAAGCTTCTAAAGATGGCTCAATGCGTGTGATTACACCTTTATAAATACTGCCTTTACGTTGTTCTTTACCTAGTGTTTCGATGTCCAGATTCATCAGATTCTGACCATCGACAATAGCTACTCGTAACTCTTCGGCTTGAGTAGCATTAAATAACATTCGTTTCATGGAAACCTCGCTTTGCACTCGCGAGGCATTGCAATTAGTATTTGACACCGACGATGCGGTTTTCCGAAAAAGAAGGAAATCTAAAGAACAGGCACCCAAAATCAGGTGCGAAAATTTTTTAAAACAGCAATACTCGCCTATTGTTATACGCTATTAGCATCGCTGTCATAAAGCCAGCTTCTTTCGTCTTGAGCCAATCATTCCATAATGCTGCATGATATTCATGTCTTACGACGGGGTTGCTCAAGGGGTCAAACTTAATCACATCTACTATCTTATTTGGCTTAACTTAAGATAGGAACTGCTTATTCGAGTGCGGTTTATCTTATATGTTTAGTTTAAATCACTGCTTAAATACGTTAAACTAATTGCTTTTGTGTAGCTATTATTCGTGCCTTAGCTACTAAAGGCATAATCTTTCCCGACTGCGTTGTTTATGTAGAAGGAATTATCAGTGATCCATTGTTGGGTTATTGCTTTTATCCATCATTCTATTTGAATCACCGTCGGCCAAAAATACAATCGGTCTCAGGATTATAAGCAAGATGGTTTCAATTAGCAAAGAGTTAGTCAACTATTTTCAAGTCGAAGAAAATGATGCCGGGCAACGCCTTGATAATTTTTTATTTAAGTTATTAAAAGGTGTCCCAAAAAGTCATGTTCAACGAATTATTCGCTCTGGTGAAGTTCGAATTAACAAAAAGCGTTGTAAAGGAACTGATCGCCTTACCATGGGTGATACCATTCGAATTCCACCTATTCGAATCGCAGAAAAACAAACTGCTCAAATAAACCACACTCCAGCAAAAGAATTTGAAATTATTTTTGAAGATGATGTTTTATTGGTCATCAACAAACCCAATGGTGTGGCAGTTCATGGCGGTAGTGGCATTAGTTTTGGTGTCATTGAGCAACTTCGCCAAGCAAGACCACAAGCAAAATACTTGGAACTTGTTCATCGCTTAGATAAAGACACATCTGGGTTATTAATGATTGCCAAAAAACGCTCTGCATTGGTAAAACTTCATGAAATGATTCGTCAAAACATCCCAAGGAAACAGTATGTTGCTCTAGGTCTAGGCCAATGGCCGGAGGATTCTGGTCATATTAAATTGCCCTTACTCAAATACCAAGGGCAACAAGGCGAAAAAATGGTTCGTGTTAGTGAGGATGGACAATATGCTCATACTCATTTTCAAGTACTAGAGCGTTTTGAATTTCTGCCGACCAGCTCTTTGGCTGATTTTCGCCATGCTTCGTTAATGCAAGCAAACTTAAAAACAGGTAGAACGCATCAAATTCGTGTGCATATGCAATCACAAGATTGTCCTATTGCTGGCGATGAGCGCTATGGCGATTACTCAAAAAACAAGCGCCTACAAAAACATGGTTTAAAACGAATGTTCTTACATGCTTCTCACTTGTCACTGCCTCACCCTGTTAGTAACGCGCCATTAGAACTTAATGCACCGTTGCCTAGTGAGCTGTTGCAATTTATAGAAAGTTTACAAAATGAAAGCTTATAAAGTCCTTATTTTTGATTGGGATGGCACCTTGGCAGATTCAACCCAACAGATTGTTGAGTCTGTCAAAATGGCTTTCCAACATGAAAATATGCCGATTCCATCAACGGAAGATGCAAAACACATTATCGGCTTGGCACTGGATAAAGCCATGGCATATTTATTGCCTGATGCAGATAACGCTACCATTGCAAGAATGGTGCAACAATATCAGCTGCATTATTTGCGCCAAGATAATAAGACCCAATTATTCACTGACGCAGCGAAATTATTGCCTACGTTAAAACAAGATTTTTGGCTTTCAGTGGCAACAGGAAAAAGTCGTGTTGGCTTAGAACGTGCTTTGGATGAAACTCAAACACGGGACTTAATGCTAACAACAAGAACCGTAACAGAATGCGCTTCCAAGCCAAACCCTGATATGATTATGAGCATTTGTGATGAGCTAGGCGTTTATCCGGCTGAGGTATTAATGATTGGCGACACCACTCATGATTTACTCATGGCGAAAAATGCTGGTGCCGATGCAGTTGCCCTAACAACTGGTGCTCATACTGAAGAATATTTGCGCCAAAATGCGCCATTTATAACGTTAGAACACAGCTTCTCTCAATTTGTAGATTGGCTTTACCAATAAATGATTCACAATAAGGTTTTCTCATGAAAATAAAACGCGATAACGGCGAGCTTATCGATACTCAAAACCCAGGCCAGCAAGAAAACTGGGAACGCGGTATGTTAGAAAAATTATTGATGCAGGTTTACAAAGAACAGCGACACAATAAAATCTGGACGTGGGTGAAGCGCTTACTTTGGTTTGCTATCATTGTTTTCCTTATTACCAACCTCGGTAAAGATAAGAATTTAATGTTAGCCAGTAGTAGCCATACGGCATCTATTACGCTTGATGGTGTGATTGATAATTACAATGACAATGCTGATAAGCTCATTAAAGGGCTTGAAGCCGCTTACAAAAATCCAAAAGTAAAAGGCATTATCATCAAAGCCAATAGTCCTGGAGGTTCTCCTGTTATTTCCAGCGTTGCATTTGACGAAATTCGTCGCTTAAAGGCACAGCATAAAAATATTCCTTTGTATGTGGTTGCGGAAGACGTTTGTGCTTCTGGTTGTTATTTTATTGCTAGTGCAGCAGATAAGATTTATGCCAACCCAGCCAGTTTAGTAGGTAGCATTGGCGTTATTTCTGGCGGTTTCGGTTTCACCAAAGCAATGGATAAGTTTGGCATTGAGCGTCGTTTAAAAACAGCTGGCGGCAATAAAGGCATGGGTGATCCATTCTCACCAGAAAATCCAGAGCAAGAAAAAATCTGGCAAGGCATGTTGGATGATATCCATTTGCAATTCATTACGGCTGTTAAACAAGGTCGTGGCAAACGCATTGACGAACAAAAAACACCTGATATTTTTAGTGGTCGTGTTTACACCGGCAATGAAGCCAAAAGTGTTGGCTTAGTTGATGATTTCGGTAGCGTTTATAGCGTTGCCAGAGATGTTATCAAGGCGCCAAACATCGTGGATTACAGCGTAAAAGATGATTTTTCCAAAGCATTTGGACGCAAGCTAGGCACAGAAGTTAAACAAGGCTTCCAAAGTCTGGAAGAATTTAGTTGGTAAAGTATCAAAGGCTGCTTAGGTGGCCTTTTTCTTCATTTACTTTAGAAAAATAATAATTATGATTTATTCTTTATTACAAAAAATAATGTTCAGCATGGATGCTGAAAAAGCACATCATTTAGCGCTAGATGGAATGGATAAGGCTTATAAGCTTGGCCTATCCAATCTATTAAAATTCAATGCACCAAATGTACCAACAAACCTGATGGGCATGAGTCTACCTAACCCTGTCGGCCTAGCTGCTGGACTGGATAAAAATGGTGCTTATATTAATGCGCTAGCAGCACTTGGTTTTGGGTTTATTGAGGTCGGAACAATTACTCCGAAAGCTCAAGATGGCAATCCTAAGCCTCGATTATTTAGGCTGCCTGAACACCAAGCGATTATTAACCGCATGGGATTTAATAACCATGGTATTGATGCCATGATTAATAATATAGAAAAAAGCCAATTCAAGGGAATTTTGGGCATTAACATTGGCAAAAATGCCATTACGCCCATAGAAAATGCAGTAGATGATTATATTATTTGCTTGGAAAAAGCTTATGCTCATGCAAGCTATATTACGATTAATATATCATCGCCAAACACCAAAAACCTTCGAGCATTGCAAGGCGAAGATGAGCTATATAAATTATTAAGCACCCTAAAAACCAAACAGGCTCACCTAGCAGCACAACATGGTCGCTATGTTCCCTTAGCAGTGAAAATTGCCCCTGATTTAGACGATGATGGCATTCAAGCGGTAGCGCAAGTCACATTGCAAACAGAAATTGATGGCATTATTGCAACCAATACAACCATTGATAAATCCAGCTTAGGCAATCACCCTTTAGCCAATGAAGCAGGTGGTTTATCTGGTTTACCCGACCGAGAACCAAGCAATCATGTCCTAACCCAATTAGTTCAAGCACTGAATCACAAAATACCTGTTGTTGGTGTTGGTGGCATTATATCCGGCGAAGATGCAGCTAAAAAAATAGAACTAGGCGCAAGCGCCGTACAAATCTATAGCGGCATGATTTATCAAGGACCAAAACTCATCGCTGACAGCATTAAAGCCTGTCAACCACTCATGAAATGACCTTTCAGGCAGCCTATAATAAATAGGCTGCCTGAAAGCAATATCAACAATCACTTTTAACGAACAATTGACAATGAAAAACCATCCCAACCCTTACTACCAACAGTTTGAATAGCTGTTGAAACAACATTATCCTGCTGCCCTAACTTCACCAAAAAATCACGTATGCCAACAATCGCTTCATCACCATCATCCGTAACTACTTTGCCCTGACGAACAACATTATCCCCAATAATCACCGTACCCACTCTACTGTACTTTAAAGCCCACTCTAAGTACTGCGGATTATTCTGCTTATCAGCATCAATAAAAATCAAATCAAATGGGGCTACATCCGCTAACTTTGGCAAGCTCACCAAAGCCTCTCCTACCATCACCTCAACCTTATCCTCCAAACCAGCTAAGGCGATATTTCTTCTAGCCACTGTAGCATGGTGAGCATCATACTCTAGCGTCACCAACCGACCATCACTGGGTAAAGCGCTCGCCATTGCAACAGTACTATAACCACCCAACGTTCCAATTTCTAAAATATTTTTAGCCTGAATCATCAATGCATAAATATGCAACATTTTTGCCTGATTCACTGAAACATCAATAGTTGGCAATCCTTCTTTCCGATTATTTTCCAAAATTGTGGTCAAAACAGGATTCTCTCTTGTTACAATCTCTTCAAAATAAGTATCTACTTTTCCCCATTGATCTTGCATAATTATCTCCCTCTCTTCTCATTAAAATTCATAGCATCATCATATATAAAAACGCACTAAAAATATATTATAGGCACAAAAAAAGCTGCTTCATCAGCAGCTTCTCATTAAACTAAAATCACAATGCTTAATTATCTTTAGTTACAATCTCACCACGCATAGAGAATGTAAATGCATCCGTAATTTTCAATTCAACCATTTCATTCATTAATCGAGGATTTCCCTCAAAATTAACAACCCGATTATTAGCAGTACGAGCTTGCATTTGTGTTGGATCCTTCTTAGAAATCCCTTCCACAAGACAACGCTGAACCGTGCCAATCATCGTTTGATTAATTCGAGCAGTTTCCTTCTCCATCACTTCATTCAAAGCTTCGAGGCGACGTACTTTTTCCTCATGTGGCGTATCATCAGGTAAGTTCGATGCAGGCGTACCAGGACGAGGGCTATAGATAAAAACAAAGCTTAAATCAAACTCTAAATCTTTAACCAACTTTAAGGTTTGCTCAAATTCCGCTTCCGTTTCACCAGGGAAACCAACAATGAAATCCGAACTTAAACATAAATCTGGACGGTATTGACGCAATTTGCGAATAATAGACTTATATTCAAGTGCCGTATAACCACGCTTCATCGCCGCTAAAACCCGATCAGAACCAGATTGAATAGGCAAATGCAAATGAGAAGTTAGTTTTGGCAAATCACGGTAACAATCAATAATACGCTCATTAAACTCACGAGGATGACTCGTTGTAAAACGAATACGCTCTAACTCTGGAATTTCATGAACAATTCGCAATAAAGTAGCAAAATCACAAATTTCGCCATCATCCATCTCACCACGATAAGCGTTAACATTTTGACCTAATAAATTAATTTCCTTAACACCTTGTTTTACCAAAGTCATAATTTCAGTCAAAACATCATTTAACGGACGAGAGAACTCTTCACCACGAGTATAAGGAACCACACAAAAACTACAATATTTCGAACAGCCTTCCATAATCGAAATAAAAGCAGAACCACCCTCTACACGAGCCGGTGGCAAATGATCAAACTTCTCAATCTCAGGGAAAGAAATATCAACCTGTGCTTGACCAGTTTCCTTCTTATCTTCAATCAACTGCGGCAAACGATGTAAAGTCTGTGGTCCAAAAACAACATCCACATATGGCGCACGCTTCACAATTAATTCACCCTCTTGAGAAGCAACACACCCACCCACACCAATAATTAAATTAGGATTACTTTTCTTTAAATCTTTAACACGTCCTAAGTCAGAAAAAACTTTTTCCTGCGCCTTCTCACGAACACTACAAGTATTAAATAAAATAATATCTGCATCTTCTGGTTTTGTAGTTTGCTCTAAATCATCACCCTCTGCCAACACAGATAACATCTTATCTGAATCATACTCATTCATCTGACAGCCAAAGGTACGAATATATACTTTTTTCATACTTAATAATCTTCCAAATTACTTGCTTCTTTTTTTTGCCAACTCAAGCTGTTGCATTCTCTCTTCCGGCGAAAGAATCCAGATCATAGCTGCTTCATTCTTACCATTAAACTGAACAGCAATTGCCTTATCCATATGCTGAGGTAATCGACCCCAAGTAATAAAGCGATTTTGCTCATCAAGAATGCGCACTGAAACAGGTAATCTTAAAACCATTTTTTTATTGCTCAGCCCCAAAGTCATGAATTTCTTCACCGTCATCTTTGGAGTATCCTGAATAATTGTAATTTCAGGATAGCTACCAGCCTTATATACACCCACAACGACATCATTAGGCAATGTACGGGCATATAATAAAAATGAACTACAAATGCCAACAACCAAAAGAACTATTTTCTGCATCATATGAATGCCTCTCTTATGTTGTACAACAATATGAATTTCAGCGTTTCATAAAAGAAAAGCCAACCTCTAGGCTGGCTTTTACTCAATAATAATAAATTATTATTACTCTGCTGCTTCAACAGCCTCAGGAGCACGATCAACTAGCTCAACCAATGCCATAGGAGCATTGTCACCATTACGGAAGCCATATTTCAAAATACGAACATAACCACCATTACGGCTAGCAAAACGTGGACCTAATTCATCAAATAGCTTAACCACAACATCGCGATCACGAGTACGGTCAAATGCTAAACGACGATTAGCTAGTGAAGGTTTTTTACCCAAAGTAATCAATGGCTCTGCCACACGGCGAAGTTCTTTCGCTTTAGGTAAAGTTGTTACGATAGTTTCATGGGTCAACAATGAGTTTGCCATGTTACGCAACATAGCAGTACGGTGACTACTAGTGCGATTCAACTTACGGTTAGAATTACGATGACGCATGTCATTAGTCCTTTAATCTTACAATTAGGGCTTCTCTAAACCCACTGGTGGCCAAGCTTCTAACTTAGAACCCAATGTTAAACCCTTAGAAGCCAAAACTTCTTTAATTTCATTTAAAGACTTACGGCCAAGATTAGGTGTTTTTAACAATTCGGTTTCAGTACGCTGAATTAAGTCACCAATATAATAAATGTCTTCCGCTTTCAAGCAGTTAGCCGAGCGTACTGTTAATTCCAAATCATCTACTGGACGTAGTAGAATTGGGTCAACAGGAGGAGCTTTTTCTTCCTCTTCTTCAACTGGCGTACCTTGCAAATCAGCAAAGATTGACATTTGATCAATTAAAATTCGTGCAGCACTACGTACAGCTTCTTCAGGATCAATTGAACCATTGGTATCAATGTCCAAGACCAAGCAGTCTAAGTCTGTACGCTGCTCTACACGAGCAGGTTCAACTTCAAAGCTTACGCGATTTACTGGAGAAAAGCTTGCATCCAATTGAATTGCACCGATTTCACGATTGTCATCTTTGGCTTTGCGGTTAGCAGCAGATTGGTAACCACGACCCAATTCGATTTTGATATTCATCTCAATCAAACTATTCGCGCCTGACAAGTGACAAATCACATGATCTGGATTTAAAATTTCAGCATCATGTGATAATTCAATATCACTAGCAGTTACCACACCTTCGCCAACTTTTTTCAAAGTCAAAACAACAGATTCACGGCTGTGCAACTTGAATACAACCCCTTTCAAGTTTAAAAGAATATCTACAACATCTTCTTTTACACCTTCAAGGGTTGAGTACTCATGCAACACACCTGAAATCGTTACTTCAGTTGGAGCGAAGCCATTCATTGATGACAGTAAAATACGACGCAATGCATTACCCAGAGTGTGACCAAAACCGCGTTCAAACGGCTCCATAGTCACTTTAGCCCGCGTAGATGAAATCTCAGTAACATCAATAGTACGAGGCTTTAAAAAATCAGAAGTATTGCTATGCATTTTCCTGTCCCTCACTGATCTAGCAATTATTTAGAATAGAATTCAACAACGAGTTGTTCGTTGATATCGCCATATAATTCTGAACGATCAGGAACATTCTTGAACACGCCCTCAAGCTTATCAGCGCTAACTTCTACCCAGCTAGGCATGCCAATTTGAGCAGCCAAAGCTACAGACTCTTGAATTCTAACTTGTTTTTTTGCTTTTTCACGTACAGCAATAACGTCACCTGGTTGCACTTGGTAAGAAGGTACATTCACAACTTGACCATTTACAGTAAATGCTTTGTGAGAAACCAATTGACGAGCTTCTGCACGAGTAGAACCAAAGCCCATGCGGTATGCTACGTTATCTAAGCGACATTCCAACAATTGCAATAACAATTCACCAGTAGAACCTTTACGGCGATCTGCTTCTGCAAAGTAACGACGGAATTGTTTTTCTAATACACCGTAAATACGACGAATTTTTTGTTTTTCGCGTAATTGCAAACCGTAGTCTGACAAACGAGTGCGTTTTGCACCATGTTGACCAGGTGCAGTATCAATTTTACATTTTGAATCTAAAGAGCGACGCGCGCTTTTTAGGTACAAATCAGTACCTTCGCGACGTGCCAATTTACATTTAGGTCCGGTATAACGTGCCATTCTCAATCACTCCATTAAATTAAATACGGCGTTTTTTGGGAGGACGACAACCATTATGAGGAATGGGAGTCACGTCTGAAATGCTAGTAATTTTAAAACCAAGAGCATTTAGCGCACGAACAGAAGACTCACGACCAGGACCAGGACCCTTAATACGAACTTCTAGATTCTTAACACCATACTCTTGGGCAACTTTACCAGCCGCTTCTGCTGCTACTTGAGCTGCAAAAGGTGTACTTTTACGCGAACCTTTAAAACCAGCGCCGCCAGAGGTAGCCCAAGACAACGCATTGCCTTGACGGTCGGTGATAGTAATGATGGTATTATTGAAAGATGCATGTACATGCACAATACCTTCACTTACGGTTTTGCGTATTTTTTTGCGCACACGTGTTGCTGTGTTTGCTTTAGCCATTAACTAATCCTTTATAGTTATATACTATTACTTTTTACCTGCAATCGCTTTACGTGGACCCTTACGAGTACGCGCATTAGTGCGAGTGCGTTGACCGCGACATGGTAGACCACGACGGTGGCGGAAACCACGGTAACAGCCCATGTCCATTAAGCGTTTAACGCTCATGGTCATTTCACGGCGCAGGTCACCTTCAACTTCGTACTTAGCAACTTGCTCACGCAAAGTTTCTAGTTCTGCATCAGTTAAATCTTTAACTTTAGTAGAAGTTGCAATCTTTGCAGCTTCACAAATTGACTTAGCACGAGTAGCACCAATACCATAAATGGCTTGAAGACCAATTACAATATGGGCATTATTAGGGATATTTACCCCTGCAATACGAGCCATAATTTATCCTTAAGGGTAAAATTACAAATAATATCACAAAAAACAGGTTTTAAAAATTAACCTTGTCTTTGTTTGTGACGTGGGTCGGTACAAATTACACGAACCACACGATTGCGTCGAATGATTTTGCAATTACGACAAATCTTTTTCACAGAAGGTTGAACACGCATCTTAAGTTTCCTTTCTTACTCGCGAATTATTTAGATCTAAAAACAATTCGAGCACGTGTTAAATCATATGGTGTCATTTCAACGGTAACTTTATCACCTGGAGAGATGCGAATATAGTGCATGCGCATTTTACCAGAAATATGACCTAATACCTCATGACCACTCTCAAGCTTTACCTTAAATGTTGCATTTGGCAACGTTTCTAAGATTTCGCCTTGCATTTGAATAGTATCTTCTTTAGCCATTTTCTTTACTTAACGAATTATTTACGTTTATTACCTAATTTAGCATTTGAACGATTCATCATATGTTCATATTGATGACTCATCATGTACGACGCAATTTGCGTTCTAAAGTCCATGGTTACAACCACCAAAATTAATAATGACGTACCACCCAAATAAAATGGGATATTAACTGCTGAAATTAAAAATTCAGGAATCAAGCAAACAATCGTAATATAAAGCGCACCAAAGAATGTTAAACGCATTACAACTTTCTCTAAGTAACGAGAAGTTTGCTCACCTGGTCGAATACCTGGAACAAACGCACCACTTTTCTTTAAATTCTCAGCAATCTCTCTTGGACTGAATACCAAAGCAGTATAAAAGTAACAAAAGAAAATAATTGCAGCAGCAAAAAAGATAGTGTATAGCGGTTGACCATGTTGCAACAAGCCAGCTATATAACCTAGTCCCTGTGTAGAATCTGAGCTACCAAACCAGCTTAATAGTGTTGTTGGAAACAAAATAATACTAGAAGCAAAAATTGCTGGAATAACACCCGCCATATTTAATTTAAAAGGCATATGTGTATTCTGTCCTTGCATTATACGATTACCAACTTGACGCTTTGCATAATGGATCGGAACTTTACGCTGAGCGCTCTCGATATATACAACTGCATATACCAATAATAACGCACCCAAAACAATCAAAATTGCAACGAACAAACTCATTGAACCTTGACTTGTTAACGTTAGCAGTTTACCAATACCACCAGGTACTCCTGCAGCAATACCAGCACAAATGATGATTGAAATACCATTACCAATTCCACGCTCTGTGATTTGTTCGCCAAGCCACATCAAGAACATCGTTCCTGTTACAAGGCAAACAATTACTGATACATAAAACTCAAACGTACTGGTAACAACCAAACCTGGCTGAGACAACAAAAAGTGAGCTGAGCCCAAACTTTGAAATGTTGCCAAAATTACTGTACCAATGCGAGTATATTTCGTAATGGTTCTTCGTCCAGCTTCCCCTTCTTTCTTCAAAGCCTTCAAAGAAGGAATCATTTCAGAAGCAAGCTGCATAATAATCGAAGCTGAAATATACGGCATAATGCCAATTGCGAATATTGAAAAGCGCTCCAATGACCCACCTGAGAACATATTCAACATTCCAAGTAAGCCATTATTAGCGCTTTCAAAAAGCTTAGATAAGGCAGCTGCATCTACGCCGGGTACTGGTATGTGGGCTCCAATACGGAACACCAACAATGCGCCTAAAAGAAAGAAAATGCGATTTTTTAAATCTGCAAACTTAGACAAACCTGAAGTAGATTGATTAGCCACTATTCTAAACCTTACTCAACAATTTTTCCGCCAGCTGCTTCAATTGCAGATTTAGCACCTGCAGTTGCTTTAACGCCATTAAGTGTAACTGCTTTTGCAACTTCACCAGTCGCAATTACTTTTACAACTTTAGCATTTGCAGCCACCAAGCCAGCTTGTTTCAAAACTTCGATTGTTACTTCGTCAACTGGCAATCTATTTAAATCAGCCAATGAAACTTCTGCATTAAATGCAGCAGTAACAGATTTGAAACCACGTTTAGGTAAACGACGTTGCAAAGGCATTTGACCGCCTTCAAAACCTACTTTATGGAAGCCACCAGAGCGGCTTTTTTGACCTTTATGGCCACGTCCAGCAGTTTTACCTAAACCAGAACCAATACCACGACCAACACGTTTAGCTGCATGTTTTGCACCTTGTGCAGGTTTAATTGCATTCAATAACATTATTAACCCTCCACTTTTAACAAGTAGCTAATTTTGTTAATCATACCGCGATTTTCAGGGGTATCTAACACTTCAACAGTGTGTTCACGATGACGTAAACCCAAACCACGTGCACAAGCACGGTGAGATTGGATGCAGCCGATTAAGCTTTTAGCCAATGTAACTTTAATGGTTTTTTGATTACTCATGTTCCGCACCTAAAATTTCTTCTACTGTCAAACCGCGCTTGGCAGCAATTTCAGCTGGTGTATACAACTTACTCAAGCCATCCAAAGTTGCACGAACAATATTGTATGGGTTAGTAGAACCGTGTACTTTAGCAGATACATTACGTACGCCCATAGCATCAAATACTAAACGCATAGGACCACCAGCTTTTACACCACTACCTTCTTTAGCTGGTTGCATAAATACTTTGGTTGCACCATGGCGACCAATAACAGTATGTTGAATTGTACCATTTTTCAATGGGATTTTAATCAAGTTACGGCGCGCTTGATCCATGGCTTTTTGTACGGCTACAGGTACTTCTTTTGATTTACCCTTACCCATACCAATACGGCCATCGCCATCACCAACAACAGTTAGTGCTGAGAAAGCCATAATACGGCCACCCTTCACTACTTTTGTCACACGGTTAACTGCAACCATTTTTTCGACTAAGCCGTCACCGCGTTCATCCATTTCATGTTTTGCCATTATCGATAACTCCAAATTCTTTTAAGTTAGAAGCTTAAGCCGTTTTCACGAGCAGCTTCAGCCAAGGCTTTAACACGACCATGATATTTGAAACCAGAGCGATCAAAAGCAACTTTTTCAATACCAGCAGCTTTAGCTTTTTCAGCAATACGCTTACCAACCAATTCAGCTGCAGCAACAGTGCTGCCTGATTTCAAACCTTCACGCACTTCAGCTTCAGCAGTAGATGCCTGAGCCAAAACTTGATTACCTTCAGCATTGATAACCTGTGCATAAATATGGTTGTTAGAACGGAAAATGCTCAAACGAACCATGTTCAAGTCCGCAATTTTGGCACGGGTTTTACGTGCGCGGCGGATTCTAGCAATTTTTTTATCCATTACTGAGCCTTAATTATTTTTTCTTAGTTTCTTTTAGAACAACTTCTTCGCCAACATAACGAACACCCTTACCTTTGTAAGGCTCTGGTGGACGGTAACCGCGAATATCTGCTGCAACTTGACCTAAAACTTGTTTGTCTGCACCAGTTAAAACGATTTCTGTTTGAGAAGGAGTCGCTACATTAATACCCTCTGGCATATCATACACAACAGGGTGTGAGAAGCCTAAAGATAAATTCAATTTAGTACCCTGTGCCTGCGCACGGTAACCAACACCGATTAACTGAAGTTTACGCTCAAAACCTTCTGATACGCCAACAACCATATTGTTAACCAATGAACGAATCGTACCAGATAGTGCGTTAGCTTCTTTGCTGTTATTAGTAGGAGCAAAAGTCAATTGATTGTCATCAAGGGCAATCTGAACATTTGCATTCAATGGCAAAGCTAATTCACCATTTTTACCTTTTACAGTTACGCTATCAGTACCAAACTTAACTTCCACGCCAGCAGGAATTGAAACTGGGCTCTTAGCTACACGAGACATATTCAAACTCCCCTTACGCTACGATGCAAAGCAATTCGCCGCCAATACCTTGAGCGCGAGCTTTACGATCGGTCATTACACCTTTAGACGTGCTAACAATAGCTACACCTAAACCGTTCATTACTGCAGGAATGTCATTTGAACCTTTGTAAATGCGCAAACCAGGACGTGAAACACGTTTAATTTGATCAATTACAGGGCGACCTGCGTAATATTTCAATTCAATATCCAATACTGCTTTGACATCAGATGTTACTGAAAAGTCTTCAATGTAACCTTCTTCTTTCAAAACTTTAGCAATTGCTGTTTTTAATTTTGAAGAAGGCATAGAAACACTTACTTTATTCGCACGTTGAGCGTTACGAATGCGTGTCAACATATCGGAAATAGGATCATGCATACTCATTTTTTATACTCCTATTACCAGCTAGCTTTAACAACACCAGGAATCTCACCACGCATTGCGATTTCGCGAATTTTGGTGCGACCTAGACCGAACTTACGGAAAGTACCACGTGGGCGACCAGTCAAGGCACAACGACGACGTTGACGTACTGGAGACGCATTACGTGGAATAGCTTGCAATTTCAAACGAGCATCGAAACGCTCTTCTTCTGTTGCATTGGTGTCATTGATGACAGCGAAGATAGCTTCGCGTTTAGCTGCGTATTTTGCAGCCAAAGCTTCGCGTTTAGCTTCGCGATTAATAATGCCTTTTTTAGCCATGAATTAACCTTTAAATGGGAATTTAAATAATGACAATAAAGCTTTCGCTTCTTCATCTGTTTGTGCTGTAGTGGTGATAGTAATATTCAAACCACGCAAAGCATCAATTTTGTCATATTCAATTTCAGGAAAAATAATTTGCTCACGAACACCCATATTGTAGTTACCGCGACCGTCAAATGATTTACCATTCACACCGCGGAAGTCACGTACACGTGGCAATGCGATAGTAATCAAACGATCCAAGAACTCAAACATGCGTTCACGACGCAAAGTTACTTTACAACCAACAGGGTAGTCATCACGGATTTTAAAGCCAGCAATTGATTTACGAGCTAGAGTAACAACTGGTTTTTGACCAGCAATTTTCTCTAGATCACCAACAGCATGATCCATTACTTTTTTATCAGCAACTGCCTCACCAACACCCATATTCAAGGTGATTTTCTCAATGCGAGGAACTTCCATCTCTGATTTATAGTTAAACTGTTTCATCAGTTCAGGAACGACAGTTTCTTTATAGAAATCTTTCAAACGTGCCATTTTTCACTCCATTAAGCGTCAATTACTGCGCCAGTAGACTTAAACACACGTACGCGTTTAGTTTTACCATCAACAGTTTCTAGTTTAAAACCAACACGGTCTGCTTTTTTGGTTTCTGGATTGAAAATCGCAACATTAGAAATAGCCATAGGCATATTTTTAACTACGATACCACCTTCAACACCGCGCATTGGGTTAGGTTTTTGGTGACGCTTAGCAACATTAACACCTTCTACGACAATTTTATCACCAAGGATAGTTTGTACTGTAGATTGTTTGCCTTTATCTTTACCTGCGATAATGATTACTTTATCGCCTTTTTTAATTTTAGCCATTGATTGAACCTCGCTTATAGCACTTCAGGAGCCAAAGAAACGATTTTCATAAATCGTTCATTGCGCAACTCACGTGTTACTGGTCCAAAAATACGAGTGCCAATAGGCTCTAATTTAGTATTTAGGATAACAGCAGCATTATTATCGAATTTAATTAATGCACCGTCAGGACGACGAACACCTTTAGCAGTACGAACTACAACTGCATTGTAAACGTCACCTTTTTTTACACGTCCACGTGGAGCAGCATCTTTTACTGTTACTTTGATGACATCACCCACTGTGGCATATCGACGCTTAGAGCCGCCTAACACTTTGATACACATCACACGACGCGCACCAGAGTTGTCAGCCACATCAAGCATGGTCTGCATTTGAATCATTGTGATTACCTTTAATTTCCAACTTAATTCATCTTTATCAAGCCATCAGATGACGTGATACCTTACGGTTATAACGAATCAGTCTTGGATCCCGAAGGGAGAGACTAATAAAACTTAAGAAGCGAATCTTAAACCATTTTATACAATGGTGCAAGAAACGCTTCTTAATACTTCAAACCAAACTTAAATAGTGTGGTTTTTTTCCACTAAAGCCGTTACAACAAACGATTTAGTTTTAGATAAAGGACGTGATTCAGAAATCACGACAACATCACCAATTTGATATTCATTATTTTCGTCATGAGCATGAATCTTGTTCGAACGACGAATAATTTTACCATATAGAGGATGTTTAACTTTACGCTCAACTAAAACTGTAACAGTTTTATCCATTTTGTCGCTTACCACTTTACCGGTTAGCGTACGTACGCGTTTTTGTTCGGTCATTATTTTTCAACCTTTTGACGTAAAATGGTTTTAACACGAGCGATTTCACGACGAACACGTTT
>JASLFS010000026.1 GCA_030150505.1 Vitreoscilla sp.
GTACGCATTGTCATAATTGCCAATTTAAACACAGCACTGATATGACGTTTTACATTGATTCCAGTAACAATAACCCCGAGTGATTTGCAGTTTTCTATCATTAGTAATATATAGCATTTATCTGTTTGATTGAATTCATTAAAATTTATTATCGATTGCTTAGTACCTGCTACGATACCCGATTTTTTTATTGCTGAAAATTTATTACCTAATATGCGTGAATGTTACTTGCAAGCCAGCAACTTATTCTGCCATTTTTATGGACGGCTGGAAAGTCGTCATTTTTCATTTTTGGCACTTTAATGTTGTACAGCTGTAATCAATCTAGAAAACCTGCTTTGTTATTAAGTTAATTAATAATCAAATTTTAATTGACAAACGCATAAATTATTCTATGATTGTGATGTAAGCTATGGCTGGCTGCAATTTTGGAAGTATTTATTTTACATTTTGTTATTTTTGCCAGTGCGTTTTATTCATGTTATTTCTTTTGAAATGAATTAATTACAGCAGAAACATGATTGTTTCCAATAGCAACTTATTTTCAAAATATTGGCTAATCATAATGATATAGTAATTTTACTGGGTGATATTTTATGGATTCTTTAGGGTCGTTAAAATCAATTTTGCATTCTAAACGGGCAAATTTATTTTATTTAGAATATTGCCGTGTTATGCAAAAAGATGGTCGTGTTTTGTATTTAACAGAAGCCAAGAATGAAAACCAATATTGGAATATTCCTATTGCCAATACAACAGTTATTTTGCTGGGTACAGGTACATCTATTACGCAAGCCGCTATGCGGTTATTAGCCAGCGCCGGGGTTTTAGTTGGCTTTTCTGGTGGGGGTGGGACACCATTGCTAATGGGAGCTGAGATTGAATGGATGACGCCGCAAAGTGAATACCGACCAACGGAATACATGCAGTCTTGGATGAAGTTTTGGTTTGATGAAGAAAAGCGGTTGGCTGTGGCTAAAAACTTTCAACGTGCTAGGGTTTAATATATTCAACAGGTTTGGCAAAAAGATCGGGATTTAAGAGAAGAGTTTTCTTTGGTGGATAGTGATGAGTTCCAGGAATCCATCCATTCATATTTACACAAAATTGAAAAATATCAGAAAGTTGGCGATTTATTGTTGGCTGAAGCAACCATGACGAAACAATTATACAAAATCATATCTACACGCTGTGGTTTATCGAATTTTAGTCGCAATCCAGAAGAAAAAGACTTGGCTAATAATTTTTTGAACCATGGTAATTATTTGGCATATGGTATTGCAGCAACAACTTTATGGGTGTTGGGGATTCCGCATGGATTCGCGGTTATGCATGGTAAAACCCGTCGAGGTGCGTTGGTATTTGATGTGGCGGATTTAATTAAGGACGCTATTGTTTTGCCATGGTCGTTTGTTTGTGCAAAAGAGAAAGCAACTGAACAAGAATTTAGGCAGCAAATCTTACAAAAATTCACTGAACACAAGGCATTGGATTTTATGTTTGAGCGAGTTAAAGAAGCTGCAGCAGAGTATAGATAAAAGATAAAAGACTTATTTCTCAAATAGCGTGTGTTTGCAACATAGGGATATTACATGATTGTCACTTTTGTTTCTGAGTGTGAGAAAAAAGCCATTATTCGCACCAGACAAGTGTTGGATGCCTTTGCTAATCGCATTGGTGCCAATGTATGGCAAACAGTTATTACAGAAGAAGGATTGTTGGTTGTTAAGAAGTTATTGCGTCAAACTGTTACCAAAAATACGGCTGTGAGTTGTCATTGGGTTCGTTCTCGTCGGCGCAGTGATTTACTGTGGATTGTTGGGAATCGCAATCGTTTTAATATATTGGGATATGTGCCAGTCAATATAACGCAAAAAGAATTAATCACGGATGAAATTACGATGAAAGCTAAAAAAGATCAGCTGTATGCTAATACGCAATTGCAACCATTGGCTGAGCATTTGTTTGCAGTAGGTTACTTGGCTGAGCAAATATTTAAGAAAACAGTCAGTAATGATGAAAAAGATAATTTAGCGAATATCGCTTATTTAGCAGGTTGTTTGCATGATATTGGTAAGGCTGATCCTAATTTTCAAGATTGGCTTAGGAATCCAAGAAGTAAAAAATTTATTGCAGAAGATGGGCAGCATATTGACGCCAAATTTACTTTTGAAAAACACCCAAGGCACAATGAAATCTCGGCTATTTTATTGGCGTTTTTTGATGGGCAATTAGCTGGCTTAAATTCTCGTCAGAAAGAGGCTTTGTCGCACGTTGTATATTGGCATCATGCCAAACCATTTAGAAAAACAGATGATTTTAATGATGTCTTTAAAGCCTATGGATATTTACAGAAAAGTTTAACAACAGAGACATTTGAAATATTGTTGAACCAATGTGTTGTGTTATTAAAGCGTATTAAATCAATTGCGGAACATTATGGCGAAGCTAATTTTTTAAGTCAAAAATTGTCTTGGTCAATTGAATCATTACCTGAGTTATTTGAGCAGTTTGAGTATCGCTATAAAGGTAAGGATTTTTCAGATTTTAAATATTATTCTTCAATAGATGATTTTGAAAAACTCAGAATAAATATTGAAAAAAATGCACACAATAATCTTTTGCGTGCTTGTGTGATTAGCGCTGACAGACTTGTTTCAAAGCTATCAGGAGAAGATTTATTAATTTACCTGAAAGAAGGTAGATTAAATGAGCTATTGGATACGGTTACAGAGGAGGCTTCACTTTTAACATCTCATTTAGAAATCGCTTCTACTCAATTTCCATTAAGTGATAGAACCATCAAGCAAAATCAAATTGCTGAGTTGTTGCATCAGCAACGGGATATTCCTGTATTAGCAGGTCCAGCAGGATGCGGTAAAACACGGATAGCGCTTGAATGGGCAAGGTTGCAAAATGCAAAGAAAATTATTTGGGTATGCCCACGAGTGCAGGTTTGCCAAGGTATTTTTCAAGAATTAATAGACAGTTATTTGCCTGATGCCAATGTGGAAATATTGACAGGCGAATTTAAATATACGAATAAATGGGGGGAAGAAACCAAAGAAGAGGATTACTTTTCTGCAGATGTTGTGGTGACAACGATTGACCAAATTCTAGGTTCTGTTGTAACTCATACAAATGTTAATGGTTTAATTCCTTTTATGGACGCTCATGTGGTTTTTGATGAGTACCATGAATATATACCGATGGATATTTTTAACCTGTTATTTGCAGAGTTAATTGCCAATAAAAAAATGAGAAGTTCGTACGATAAAAGAACGTTATTGGTATCAGCAACGCCCCAATATTTTTATTTAGAAAATATATTGGGGTTTTATTTTGAAGATGTGGTTGAAATGGCGTCATTTAATCATAGCCAATATCAAATTAAGTTTATTGATTATGAAGAAAATGTTTTGGAGAGTAATCCGTTTTACCAACCATACTCGGATAAAACATTTGTGATTAGTAATACTGCAATAACCGCTCAGCTTGGATTTGTTTACCAAAAAGCCAATGAAAATAGTGTGCTGTTTCATTCTAAATTTAAGAAAAGCGATAAAAAATCATTATTTAATGAGGTTTATGAAGCATTTAAAAAAGATGGGACAGAGAAATACCAAGTATTGAGAAGTGGTCCGATTGTGCAAGCATCGCTCAATATTAGTGCGAATTCCATGCTAACTGAAATGACTTCACCTGAAAATCTGCTGCAACGCTTGGGGAGATTGGATCGATTTGGTCTGAATCAAGAACCCAATATCTTATCGGTGGCGATTACTGAAGCTGTTAAAAATGGAAGTTCAAAAGGTTCATCTGCTTATTTTTTAAATAGGCTTAATGCATTGCAGACGACAAAACAATGGTTTGACTATATTCAAAATCAATTGGGTGAAAATACTTTTTCCTTAACAGAGTTGTATCAGCTGTACCGACAGTTTTATGCAACCGAATTGGGTAAAAAGGCCATGCAGGATGATTTAGAAAAAGCAATCAAAAAAAGCATTGAGTGGATAGGTAAGAAAGTAGCTGAGCCCAGTGTTGTTGTTAAAAAGAAGACAGCAGAACGAATGAGTAAAATGAGTAAAAACTCATTACGAGGTGATAGCCGTTTTGTTCAGTTAGCGAAATTAGATTTAAATGACTATCAAAATCCTGTTTTCTTGAATGAATATGCTTATACGCCGCCATTAGATGATGTGGCTGAATATGATAATTTAACAGAATCATTGTCAGTGATTCGGGATTTATTGCCATTTATTGCACAAAAGCATGGCAATGTGGATCCGAGCCATCCTGTTAAAGGCATTCCTGAGAAAAAAAGTAGCGCACGTCAGGCTGTTTTAGAAGGTTATGCAAAAGATGCAGATTATCCTCTGTATTTGAGTTATATCGAGGATGATTTAAATAAAGTAGGCGGTGTTGGGGTTAGAAATAATCACGCAATTTATTATGCTGTGTGTGATGAGCAAGCAATTGGCTCAATGAGTTTGGATAAAATAAACGAAATTTTTCATAGTGATATTAAGGGAGATGAATGATGGCTAAGATAACCGGGATTAAAAGTGTAGATTTCAAAATTAAAGCATTTGGTTATGGTGTTGTGAATTGGAATGGACCGACAACTTTAACTGGTGATGATGGTAAAACGGTTGATAATCATACTTTACCTAAATTACGTGGTTACAGTAATTTAACTGGAAAAGTGAAAGAAAATGGTTATAAATATCGCAAAGAAGCATCGGATCTTAATTTTAAGGAGAATCCTTTATATATTAGCCAAAACTGCATTCGCCATCATTTATTTCGTGAGCAATCGTATGATTTACATTATGCCAAAGATAAAAATTTAGCTGATGTTCTTGCTTCTATTACAGGGCTAATTCGTGGTTATGTTGTTCCATCTAGCCAGTGTAAACGGACTAGCCCATTGTTAATTACTGATTTTGTTGATCAATTGGGTAATGGTAACTTTGAGCAGTTATCCAATGCCAGTTCTAGTGAAGAAGTGGTCGAAAAAGATGGCAGCAAGACTTATAAAAGAGGCGATAACTCTATTTTCTCTAAAACAACATTTGGCGATACTGAATATGAAGCTTATGGCTCAATTAGCATTGAGCAATTGGCATTTATTTCGTTAGATAAGAAATTTGACCGTGCCGCAATGATTATTAAGCAAGGTGAAGGTGAAAAAATTGCTGAGCAAGTGGCGGCTTTTATTCAAAGCTTAGATCCAACTCGTCATCCTACTGTGAGTTTTCATGAAAACTATGTTCGTAAAGGTACTATTTTCAATGAAGGGGAAGTGGGTATTTTATTGGATAATACCGCTATTGATATAGTGGTAAAAGAAACTTTAAAAATGCTACAAGATTTATCTATTCGACAAGCCAAGGGATATATGTATGTGGATGCGATCGAAATAGATTATAACGATAGCAATAAAATGATGCGCATTAAACGCCAGCCTGATGAAGTTAATTTAGAGCCACAAAGTGAGTATGCTGTTTATTTTGAGCAAAAATAAGGAGGATATATGCGAATCATCATTGATTATGAATCCTCTTGGCGAAATTCTTTTTTAGATGGTACAAACAATGAAGCTTTGCCAAAAGGAGGGCGAAAGTTCATTGCATCAATGACTGAGCTCAAAAAAGATGGCAATTTCAAAGAGCATATTGTTGGTAAAGATACTGTTATGGGTGTCTTAAATCGTTTAATTGGAGATCAGCGTAAGCTTTATCAAGCACGGCAGGATGAGAATTATTATTTTAAAGAAATTGAACAATTATTATCCACTGAGGATATTGTTGATGAGATTAAAAGTACAGAGCAAGAGTTTGTATTTTTGAGAAATGTTTCAGGAAGTACTGATCAAAATGCGTTTACAGGCATGATTAAATCTCAAGATAGTGCTTTTAAGAGTGAATATTCTCAAGCCTTGTGGGGATTGTTATTCCTATCTTTAGAAGATATTTGTCAATTTATTTTGGACAATGGTTCGGATATTAAGCTGCCGAATGCCATTGATTTAGATCCTATCTCGGTCATTAATCAGTTGGAAATATTAAATTCGTTTAAAGCAATTGAGTTAAAGGACGATACTTTACATGCTTATCGCCAGATTCAAAATGAATTTCCTGATGTTGATTTTAAGTTGACTGCAAAAGAGTTGTTTACGCCCATTAGTTTTTATACTGCTGCGTTATATATTCAATTAAAAAAATTGAGTCAGCAATATGATTTAACAAACGTGTTAACAGCAAGCGGTGGATTAAGTGGTATTTCTAAAAGAGGATTTACTAAAAAAGATTTTATGGCAAGGTTTACAACTGGACCTAAAAAATTAATTTGGGGAAATCCGTATATGCTAAAAACTCGGGTGAAAGGTGAAGGGGAAATTACTAGGTTATTAACAAAAGCATCCGGTCAACTCACCATTCATTTAAATATTTCACATCATGATGCTAAAGATTTGGAACAAAAAATATTAAATGCTGGTGTATCGGCATTTTATTTGGGTAAAAAAGGATTAGCTTATGTTTCTGACATTCGGCTGTAAAGGGGTAATGAGATGAAATATTATCTTGAAATAACACTCATTGAAAATAATAACATCACCTTGTATGAGCAATGGTCAAAAATATATACCCAAATTCATTTGGCTTTTGTGGAACAAAAAAATAGTCAAAATAAAATATGTTATGGGGTTTCATTCCCTGAATACCGTTTTAATGAGAAAGCACAGATTGGTTTTTTAGGAGGCAAGCTTCGTGTATTTGCTGAGACAGAAGCCCAATTAGTTAATCTTGATTTGCCAAAATGGTTAGCTAAATTGGCTGATTATGTTCACTTGCAGGTTATTAAAGCAGTGCCAAGTCAGATTAATGGCTATGCTGTTTACAGACGAAAACAAGTTAAAACCAATGCAGCACGTTTAGCAAGGCGCAGTGCTAAACGAAATAATATCTCATTTGATGAAGCTTTGCAGAACTACCAAAATGTAGTCACAAGTTGTGATTTGCCTTTTGTTCAAATACAAAGCTTAAGTAGCTCTAGTGCGAGTAATAAGAACTTTTTTAAGCTGTTTGTTGAAAAGTTACCAGCATCATCAGTCACGGAGTCTATATTTAATACTTATGGCTTAAGTGTTAACGCAACTGTTCCCGAGTTTTAACCCAATTTTGCTGGCTAATTAAAATATTTAATAAAATCAAATATTTATATTTTTTAGAATAAATTGGGTCATTGAGCTAAAATACGTATTAAGTTACTATTTTAGCTCAATTTTTTTTATTTAAATTTCTGTTCACTGCCGTACAGGCAGCTTAGAAGCACTTGCTGCCATCTTTATTAGTTCTAAAAGGGTTCACTGCCGTACAGGCAGCTTAGAAGTGACAATGTAGTTAAGTCAATCGGCTGGACTAGTTCACTGCCGTACAGGCAGCTTAGAAGAGAACCCTTTTTTATTCTGAAAGACAGTGCCGGTTAACCGCCGTATAGGCAGCTTAGAAGTTCGCGTAAAGGGAGATAGTATGGAGCCATTGGTTAACCGCTGTATAGGCAGCTTATAAGCAAGGGATTATGAGTCGCATGCCCGTAAGCTAGTTCACTGCCGTCAGACAGCCTAAATGTATTTAATTTTGCGTTGAGAGTTGATTAACTGTATCGATAAGTTGTTTTGTTTAAATAACTTACTTGATTATTCATAACTGATTTTTTGATTATGGATTGGTTTGAATTATTTTTTATATTGGGGGGTGATTTAGTGCATAGAGTAAAGTTATAAGGGCTACCTATTAGATAAGGTAACCCTTTATTAACACTTCAATTAATACTAGATTTCACCTCGAACAATTGCTGCACCAGCACTTAATGCTTTCAATTTGCCTCTTGCTACTTCACGAGACAATGG
>JASLFS010000086.1 GCA_030150505.1 Vitreoscilla sp.
TTCTCTAAGCTTAGGTACAATAGCATTCCATTCACGATAAAGTGCTTGTATTTCATCGATATGAGCTTGTACTTCCGCTTGGTTCAAATCACTTTTTTCTTGCATGTTTGTTTCCTTCATTTTATTACTTATAGTACGTTACTATCTATTTTGCTTTATGTGCTGTAATTCATTTTGAGCAATCGCTTGAGAGATGGATTCTCTTTGTAAAACATCACGGTAGGTTTGCAATGAGCACTCAATAAAATCAATATGCGCTTGCGCCACTTTTCTGGCTTTGCTCGGTTGCTGTTTTTTAATGGCCATAAAAATTTCATGGTGTTGAGTTGAAAGCTCTGTTTTTAAATCTGCAACGGAAAACATATTGCCTAAGTTGGTTTTTGTGTGTGAATGCAAAACCCTTAATAGGCTGCCTGAAAACTGGGCAAATAGTATATTATGCGAAGCTTCTGCAACAGCTTGATGAAAGCCAACATCCGCTTCCGATTGCTTGGATATATTACCAGTTTTATAGGAGTGATCAATTTGGTTAATCCAATACTCCATACGCTGTAAATCAGCTTCAGTACGCCGCTCGGCGGCCATTGCTGCCAATGTAGCCTCTAAATGTCTTCTAAAATCAAGTACGTCGGTTTCTAAATATTCATGTCGGCCCAACAAGCTTTGCCAGCCAGTCATAAAATCTTGTTGAATTTGATTCGACACATAATGCCCATCACCATGCTTGCTTTCAATCATTCCTCTTGCTGCCAATGTGCTCAGAGCATCCCGCACTGATGGACGTGATACGCCAAGCTCTTCTGCCAATGAGCGCTCAGGTGGTAATTTAAAACCAGATTGATAAATATTTTGCAGAATTCTATCTTCAATTAAATCTGCAACTTGTTCGTAAATTTTTTTGTGTTTTATCATCATTTCTTCTCAGGCTTATTTGCATATTGGTTCACTGTAAATCTAGCAAATTCTCATCAGTATATTTCAAAAAATAATTATATAAACAATATCTTAAAAAAAATAAAAATTAATATTTGACTAATAATTTTAACCTATTGTAATGTAAGAAATATATATAAAAAATTGGTCTTACCAATTTACCAAAGGGAGAGTACCAAAATGCAACACACACACCAAGATGAACCCATAATAAAATTTCCCGATGTCTATTTTTTTGGCACCTGCTTATTAGATGTTTTTCTACCCGAAGCTGGAATGGATGCCATTACTCTCTTAGAAAAACTTGGCATCAACGTCCACTATCCGCAAGCACAAAGCTGTTGTGGTCAACCTGCTTATTCATCAGGTCACCCAAATGAAGCCCGTGCAGTTGCGAAAGCACAATTGGATTTATTTCCTGAAGACTGGCCTATTATCGTGCCTTCTGGCTCTTGTGGTGGCATGGTAAAACTGCATTGGCCAAAACTTTTTGCAAATACGGAAGATGAAGCCAAAGCCATTTCAGTTTCAAATCGCATTATCGAATTTAGCCAATTTTTATTTAATCATTTGCACTATCAGCCACAAGATTTAGGCAAGCCAACCAAAGTTGCTGTTCATACCAGCTGTGCTGCTCGCCGAGAAATGAATGTTCATGAATCTAGCTGGGGATTAATTGATCAGCTTAATAATGTAGAGCGTGTTGTCCATGACCATGAAAGCGAATGCTGTGGATTTGGTGGCACATTTTCAATTAAACATCCCCATATTTCAGGCGCAATGGTTACTGATAAAGTGGAATCTATCCAAAGTGCAAAAATTGATGAAATCATTACCGCTGATGCTGGCTGTTTAATGAATATTGGCGGAAAAATTGCCAAAGATTATCCAGATATGCCAAAACCCAAGCATTTAGCCAGTTTTCTTCTGGAAAGAACACAGGAGAAAAATGCATGAGCCAAGCAAAAAAACGCATATTTGAAAAATTGCGCCAAGCAAAAGCACAAGCTGTAAATCATCCAGACACCAATGCTTACTACCAACAAATGGGCGTTAGTTGGGATAATGACATTGAGCGCTTACGCCATTGGGCTGAAACCATGCGCTCAGTTAAAACAGATATTGTCTGGGTAACAGAACATAACTGGTTAGAAAAATTAGCAGAAATAATTAATACAAAGCAGCTTAAAAACGTTGCATTGCCTAACAATACAGACCGAAGTATTGCCATTCAGGGAGCCTTGCCCTACAAAACTTCTGACACAAAATATACCGTTATTAATCAAACTTTAGAAAATTGTAAAAATGAATTTTTTAATGACATTGATGCTGGTTTTACAGAAGTTCGAGGTGGAATTGCCCAAACAGGTACCTTATTGCTTTGGACAAGCGAACAAGAGCCCCGCTCTTTAAGTTTAATCCCTCCGACGCACATTGCATTATTTGATACCCGTAGTTTATACAATGATTTTTACAATGCCATGCAAGATTTAAGCATGCCTAACAACATGCCTAGCAATGTTGTACTGGTTTCTGGCCCATCAAAAACAGCTGATATTCAACTAACGCTGGCTTATGGTGCACATGGTCCAAAAGACTTAACTGTCTTAGCCATCTTGCCACCAAATATTGATGAAAAATTATTGAATTTAGACTAAGGAGCGCAAACGTGAACTCACCAACAGCGGCTAGCCGTTACTTCAAAATTGAAGCTGCAAATGCATTAAATGACAAACACTTGCGTCACAGTTTACGTGGTGCAATGGATGGGCTCATGAGCAAGCGTAAAGCCACTCTTGCCAATGAAGAAGAATTACAACAATTACGCACATTGTGTGAGCAAATTCGCCAACATGCCTTATCCAAACTCCCCGAACTTCTTGAACAACTTGAAGATAAACTCACCCAATTAGGCGTTCATGTTCACTTTGCTGAAAGCAAACAAGAAGCTTGTGAAATTATTCATCAAATTGCCAAAAATCATCAAGCAAAATTGGTTGTTAAAGGCAAATCGATGGTTAGTGAAGAAGTTCACTTAAATGAATTTCTTGCAGAGCAAGGCATCAAAGCCATTGAAAGCGACATGGGCGAATACATTTTGCAGCTTGCGAATGAAAAACCAACGCACATTGTTATGCCAGCTATTCACAAGACAAAAGAACAAGTTAGCAAACTGTTTCATGAGCACCTCAACTCGCCACTAACTGACGATGTTGATGAGCTCATTGGTGTTGGTCGCTCTGCATTGCGTGATATTTATCGCCAAGCTGACATTGGTTTATCTGGCGTTAATTTTGCAGTCGCTGAAACGGGCACCTTGTGCTTGGTTGAAAATGAAGGCAACGGTCGATTATCAACCACTGTTCCTCCTGTTCACATTGCTATTACTGGCATTGAAAAAGTTGTTGCTCAATTATCAGACGTTGTACCACTTTATAGCCTGCTAACAAGAAGCGCTATTGGTCAAAATATCACAACCTACTTCAATATGATTACAGGACCACGCCGCAGTAAAGAGCTGGATGGTCCACAAGAAATGCACTTAGTTCTATTAGATAATGGTCGCAGTCAAGCATATGCTGATGAACAAATGCGCAAAACATTACAATGCATACGCTGCGGTGCCTGCATGAATCATTGCCCAGTTTATACCCGCGTTGGCGGTGCAGCCTATGGCACGACTTACCCAGGACCAATTGGTGAAATTATTTCGCCACATTTAATGGGATTAGAAGAAACCAAAGATTTACCAACAGCTTCCAGTTTATGTGGCGCTTGTGCTGAAGTCTGCCCTGTGCGCATCCCTATTCCTGATTTGTTGGTTCGTCTTCGTACAGAAGCGCAACGATCACCCAAAGAAAAAGTTGAACATGCCATTCAAGGCCAAGGCGCAGCATATTCCATGAGCGAACAAATGGCTTGGAAAATATTTTCCGGTATTTCAGCTTACTCATCACGTTACAAATTAATCACTAATTTGGTAACCAAATTACGTTCATTGACCCCTAATAAGCAATTAGGCTGGACACAAAATCATGTACCACTAAAACCGGCTAAAAAAACACTACATCAATTAATCAAAGAAAAAACAACACTTTAAATTATTTATTTTAATAATCACTTACGCCCATTTTTGGGCGCAGGTGGGCTTTTGCGTCTCAAATATAATAAGAGGAGAACTAACCATGTCAATTTCTTGGCAGCAGATCTACGACCCATTAGGCAATATCTGGCTATCTAGCCTTGTTGCACTTATACCCATTATCTTTTTTTTCTTGGCCTTAACCATCTTTAGGTTAAAAGGTAGCATTGCGGGAACCATTACTGTTATTTTGGCATTATTGGTTGCAATCTTTGCTTACAAAATGCCTGTATTACTAGCATTGTCATCAATTATTTACGGATTTTTATACGGATTATGGCCAATTGCCTGGATTATCATTGGCGCAGTCTTTTTATATAAAATTTCAGTTAAAACTGGGCAGTTTGACATCATTCGCTCAAGCATTTTATCGGTTACCGAAGACCAGCGCCTACAAATGCTTTTGGTTGGCTTTGCTTTTGGCACTTTCCTAGAAGGTGCAGCAGGCTTTGGTGCTCCAGTAGCGATTACAGCTGCTTTATTGGTAGGTTTGGGATTCAAACCACTTTATGCTGCCGGTTTGTGTTTAATCGTCAATACAGCACCAGTAGCATTTGGTGCCATGGGCATTCCTATTATTGTGGCGGGCGAAGTTTCTGGCATAGAAACCATGGCTGTTAGCCAAATGGTAGGTCGTCAATTGCCATTTATGGTACCAATCGTTTTATTCTGGATTATGGGTATTATGGATGGTGTTCGAGGCATTAAAGAAACTTGGCCTGCTGTTTTGGTTAGTAGCGCATCATTTGCATTGGCTCAATATGCTACATCTAATTTTGTTGGTCCTGAGCTACCCGATATTACGGCTGCCATTGCCACGTTAATTACCTTAACTCTGTTTTTAAAATTCTGGAAACCAAAAAATATTTTCCGATTTGAAACAGAAAATAGCCATGAAAAAGCTAGCGATACCATTCAATACACCAAAGGACAAATCATCAAAGCATGGTCTCCTTTTGCTATTTTAACCATGATGGTAACCATTTGGAGTATTCAGCCATTTAAAGCCTTATTTGCCAAAGGTGGCGCATTAAGTGATTTGGTCTTTAAAATTCCAGTTCCTTTTTTACACAATGCCATCCAAAAGACGCCACCTATTGTTAGTGAAGCCATTAACTATGAAGCCGTTTATAAGTTTGATTGGTTCTCTGCAACTGGAACTGCTATTTTCATCGCCTGCATTATCACCATATTGGTATTGAAAATGCGTCCAAAAGAAGCCGTACAAACCTTTATAGCCACTGTACATGAATTAAAAACCCCAATTTACTCAATTGGTATGGTGTTGGCATTTGCATTTATTGCTAACTATTCTGGTTTATCAGCTACGTTGGCTTTAAGCTTAGCTCATACTGGCGATGCTTTTACTTTCTTCTCACCATTTTTAGGTTGGATTGGCGTATTTTTAACAGGATCAGATACATCTGCAAATGCCCTATTTTCAGCATTGCAAGCGACAACAGCTCAGCAAATTGGCATTCCAGAAGTTTTATTGGTTGCTGCTAACACATCAGGCGGCGTAACTGGCAAAATGATTTCACCACAATCCATCGCCATCGCTTGTGCAGCAGTTGGCTTGGTTGGTAAAGAAAGTGATTTATTCAGATTCACTGTTAAACACAGTCTAATTTTCACTGTATTCATTGGCATTATTATCACATTACAAGCTTATGTTTTCCCTTGGATGATTCCAAACTAAACAATGCCGCTTAAAACTTAAAGCTCACCAAATCAAAACTGATGTGGTGAGCTTTATTGATAATAACCAACATTAAACTAGCGATTAAACTCAGTAATAATATCGGTAATCGTATTTTTGATTGTCCACAATGATATGGCGTAATTCACATTGCGGTTACAGGCAACCAATAATTCTACTGATTTATGATCATCCAATTGAATATTTCGACTAAAAATCAAACCATCATCACATTCAATTGTTGTTGCAACCGCTTGTTTTAACCCAGATTCATGAGCAATTGAAGAACTTAAACCACCCAAAGATGCTGTAATTGCAGATTTTCTTGCTGCTTCTTTATCATCAGTTAATGTATGTGATATTGGAAAACCATCATCGCTGGCCAATACAATAAAACTCACGCCATCTAACGCTTTATATAATGCTTGTACATGCTTAGCAAATAGGCTTTGCTTTGCCATAATTTCTTGATGATGACGAATGGCTTGGCTATTATCTTGACTCATTTACAATTCCTCATTAATTTCTATATTTGCTAAAATAACTTCCAATAACATCAATACATCTGTCTTTTCCCGAACATCCACTTCAATAATAGGTGCATATAACTGGCGTTCAGCAAAATATTGATGATATTTCTCAAGGCTGCTGCCATCAGATTTGGTTTTCCCAATTCCGACTACAAACGCTTGTTTTTCAATAATTTCCTTGAATTCCTGCAAATATAAATCCAAATCTTCTAATGAATTTTCACGAGTATCATCTAATAATAAAATACAGCCTAACGCACCTTTTGCTAAAATAGGCCACATGAATTTAAAACGATCTTGTCCTGGAATACCATACAAATGGACAATTTCTTCAGGGCTTAACTCAATACTGCCATAATCCATGGCAACGGTTGTTGTTGATTTTCTAGAGTGCCCATCATCTGAATTATTTGCTTCAGTACTAATTGGCTCATTATCACTAATACAACTAATGGCCGTGGTTTTACCTGCGCCCATAGGACCAATGAATAATATTTTTAACAACGATGCTGCTTTTACTGGTTCGGTCGTAACCAACATAACATCACTTTCTGTGTACACTATTTATATGACTTAAAATATTCATCAACTTGCAACTTGTTTCTAAGTTTATCAATCCAATTGGATTGCTGACTTAATGAATCATCTTGTTTTAATATCTCAAGTTGCTGTTGTTTTTTTTCGTGATTTAATACTTTATTTTCCCAAATCAAACCTGCAAGATGTGCAGCACACATAAATCTTAGAATATTATGCACATCTGCCTTACCTTGCATGATTGCTTCGTGAATACTATGATTCTTTTGTCCAAAGAAAGTTGCTAAGAATAACCAAGTCGGATTGGTTTCCCATAAACCAAATTTTGGAAAACCTTTTAATCGCCATTCATGATTAGCAATCAAATCCTCATCCAATAAAGACTCAGGATTAGGATGATGCAAACCATATGACCATAACAGTGAAGGCAATGCAAAAGACTGAGTGGTTTTTGGTGCTTTCTTGATTTCTTTGAAACTAACCATATCCTGCTGCAATAATTTTTCGGTCAGCTCAGGAATACTTTTAAATTCTGTATGAATTTTTTGTTTTTTGGTATCCAGATAAAAAGCTGGATTATCAAATGCAACAGTTCCTTGTGCATTCATTAAGGCCGATAATGTTTTATCTTCGTGAACTAAAATAGAAAAATCATTTGCCACCACAATAGGATTTACATCAAACATTGGCTCAAGAACCAATTGCTGCTCCGCACCCTGCTCTTGCTTCTGAGCTACTGCCCTTTCCAGCTCAGGTTCACTGATGATTGTCGTGGTTTGAACCTCTACTTCTACTTCAACTGCATCTACCTTTTCTACCTTATCGGTAGAAACAGCAAGTGATTCATTTTGCTTATAACTACCGTAATATTGAATCTTCGATTCTGGCTCCGCTACCTTATTCAGATAAATGGATTTAGCTGCCTGAAATGCTAAATTAGCTCGTTCATATAACGATAGCGATTCATCCTCATGACTCTCAGATTTATTGAGCATGTTATCAGGCTGAACTTGTGAGATACTTTCAGTTGAATTAAAGTTATTATCATTTAAATTCAAAGCACTAACAGGGATTAACTTCTCCATGTGAGCAAGAACATCCATCAAATCCAAAATACTCATCGGATAAGAACAAAGAAGGATATTGGGATGGTGAATGGGCTGATTGGTTAATACGAGTTGACCACAATCAAGTAAATTTTGCGGCATGTTTTGACCAACATAAAAATGAGCTGGGCTATTTTCTGTATTTTGGACAACTTGCCAGCAATATTTCAAACTGCCTTGTGTTTTATTCATTCGATTAATGGCATGAAATTGTTTCTTTACTTTTTCATACTCATCAACATCAAAACCAATCAAATTTAAATTGATGGTTAAATTTGTCATCATTGTTATCTCGGTTATTACTCAAGTGAATAACGCCTCAGTAAATGACTTTACTAAGGCGTCGACAATACCCAATCAATGACAATTAGTTCAAATGTTTTTCTGCTTCACGCAATGCTCGGCGAGCCAACGCCAAATTAGATTTGCTCTTATCCAAAACATGATATAAAAATAGGCCATCGTGTTTTTGCAATGGGCGCAATAAGTGATATTGCTCACCTAGAGTGATCAAAATATCATCGATAATATCTTCCAAACCAAGCATACTCATGGTTTTCATTTTCGCACGCATTACTTCTGTATTACCAGCTGCAGCAACTTCTAAATCGATAACAGATGAACCACCACCTGCCAACAACATTCCACTCGCATAATCAACAACAGCTGCTGCTAAAGTACCATCTACATTCAATAGTTCAGTAATGGTTTTATCAAAGTTCATGATTTATCTTTCTTCTTACACATTTTATGACAATATCGCAATACTCATTTAATGGGTATTTTCCCATTTAAATAAATATTGGTATTTAATTTTATTTTTTAATAAAAAACCTATAGTTTACTGCTTGTTTCATAAACAAATTAGCATTTATTATAATACCATCTGAATATTTAAATGATTATATTCCATTCAGTAGAAAATAACTATCTATATATTAAAAAGAAATAAACAAATAAATTATAGCAATATACTTGATATATAAAACTTATAACAAACCCCGCCTGCTCATCTGACCGCGTGTTTTTAAAATACAATAGAGCTCAAGATGAACTGTATTCTGCGACAATGTGTCACATTGTTATTCTCCCCTTAGCCTTGCATACTGCACACCTTTTTAAGAATAAAACAATAAATAATCTTTAAAGTTGGGGAATAACATTACATGCGTAAAATTTATTTACTATTGCCACTAATTACCAGCGCAACCTGCACTTGGGCAGAAGTAACAACAACAGAACTAGATGACATCGTAGTCACTGCTGTAAAACCTAATCAGCCTATTCAATTATCTATCAACCCAAAATCAGCAATTCAACCCATCCCTGCAACAGATGGCGCTGGCTTACTCAAAACCATTCCCAATATGAGCGTTATTCGCAAAGGTGGTAGCTCGGGCGATCCTGTTTTTCGTGGTCTTGGTGGTTCTCGATTAAGTATTACTGCTGATGACCAATTCATTTTTGGTGGCTGCGCTGGCAGAATGGATCCACCAACAGCTTATATCTTCCCAGCTGCATATGACGAAGTTCTGATCACAAAAGGCCCTCAATCTGTTACTCATGGACCAGGAATGGTTGCAGGTAGCATTGCTTTTATTCGAGACCAAAAACGGTTTGAAGAACCTACCATCACGGGAAACTTTAATATTTTAACTGGCCAACCCAACCGCATGGATGCCATGATTGATATTACTGCTGGCAATGAATGGGGATATGCTCGGTTAAATGGCAACTACAATAAAGCGGATGATTACAAAGATGGTACTGGCCAACGCATTCACAGTGAATACAAGCGCCACAATGGTAATTTGAGCCTGGGATTAACCCCTACTGAAAATACATGGATTGAAACCAGCTATGAACAAAGCCGTGGCAAAGCAGCTTATGCTGACAGAGGCATGGATGGCATTAAATTTGATCGTGATGCTTGGTCAGTCAAAGCGAAACAAAAAAATATCAATGATTGGTTTAGCGAGCTATATGTTAGCTATGGCCACAGTTATGTTGATCACGTCATGGACAATTACACATTGCGTGATGTTTCCAAGATGAAAAATGGCAAGCCAAACCATAAAGTCATGAATCCAGATAGAACCAATGACACAATGAAATTAATGGCAACTTTGGATATTGGCTCTTCAAAAACCAAAATCGGCATGGATTGGAGTAAAGATACACATAGAACTCGCCCGATGGTGATGATGGCTCCTACTGCTGCTATTGCAAATCAATATACTGACAAACCGTTCACATGGGATCAAGAATTTAAACAATATGGTTTCTTTGCTGAAAACCAATGGTACTTAACCGAAACTAAAAGATTGGTTTCCGGAATTCGTCATGATGAAATCAAAGCCAATTATAATGAAAAAAATGGTGTGGCTTCTTCATCAGAAACCATTCAAAAAAACAATCATTTGTTGAGCCAAAAATATCACTTAAATGCTGCTTTTGTCCGTTACGAACAAAAAAACGATAATTGGACTACATTTATTGGTTATGGCATGGCTGATCGCAGCCCTGATTATTGGGAACGCAACCGAGCTTTTGGTGGCGCTTTGCTAAAAAAAGAAACCAATCATGAAATTGATGCGGGCTTTCTATACCAAAATGAAACCATTAAAGGTTCATTAACCACTTTTGCAAGTCGAATTAACAATTTCATTTTGTTACAAGATGGTGGTATTGCAAAGAATGTGGATGCCAATAGATTGGGTTTTGAAGGCGATATTGCATGGCAATTCATGCCTCATTGGACTGTTGGTACCAGTATTGCTTATACCTACGGCAAAAACAAAACCGAGCACCGCCCATTGGCACAAATCGCACCACTGGAAAATAAAACATACTTAAATTGGGATAATGGCACTTATTCTGCTGGTTTGTTAATGCGCACTGCGGCAAAACAAAATCGCTACGCTGAAGGTCAAGGCAATTTAGCTGCGGTGGATACTGGACCAAGTGCTGGATTTACAGTTTTTTCTGCGCATGCTGGTTGGAAAATTAATAAAAATATTCAACTATTGGCTGGTGTTGATAATATTTTCAATCGCTCTTACGCAGATTTTAACAACCGAAATAACAGCGGTATTTTTGCAGATTTACCTGCCACCAAGCGGATTAATGAGCCAGGAAGACAAGCTTGGCTACGACTACAAGGCGAGTTTTAATCATTTAAATAGCGAGCATTTGCTCGCTATTTTTTAAACCGTCAATAATGTCTGATACATTGCTTAACAATGTCCTTTTTTAGCTTGTCCTGGTGGGCAATGTTTGCGTTTACCATGCTTGTGGTCACCATCAACTGTTATTTTCCCATCTGAATCAATCGTCATGCGGTTAGGTACATCAGCGCTAATAGTACAAGCTGACAATCCCACAGCAGCCATCATTATAAATAAAAGTTTCATTATTGAACTTCACACTTTCTCAATTAGACTAATGATAAATGATAAATTAAATATTTATAAAGTAAAAGCATCCTTTGATAAATTAACGAGTTTAGCCTACAGAAACAGATAGAATTTTCTGGTTATCAAGTGCCTTTTGCCCTAGTTCTCGTGGCGAATAGCCAAAATGGGCTTTGAATCGGCGTGAAAAATGAGCTTGGTCGGCAAATCCCCATTGATAAGCCAGTTGAGTAAGGGGTATTTTCGATGGTTGCTGCAATAATTGTGAATGTGCGCCTTCTAAACGTAATGTCATCAACCATTGGCCAAAAGTTGTCTGGGTTTCTTTAAATAAAGCATGCAAATATCGGATTGATATTTGGCAGGCATCGGCTACTTTTTGAGGATTTAAATCATTTTGATGCAAATGCAAACGCACATAAGATTCTATTCGCCATAAATGAGCATTCTGAATACTGGATTCTTGCGTTTGCAAGATTCGCTGATCAGCTTGTAAAACGTGTGAAAACAAACTCATGAGCTGCTGTCCAACCAATTCATGACCATTTTGCAATGCGCCACGGCGTAATTGCTCTCCAGTTAAACAAAGCAATTGCGTAAATAAATAACCCATTCCCGCTTGAGCATTAAAACTAAGTCCACCATATCTTTCTGGAGAAACAACATATTGCTTCATAATTTTATGTGGAACTTTTAAAACCCAAAGCCTATTTTCATTTCCATATTCAAAACAATAAGGCTCATGTGACAATTCCAGCAACACTTCCCCAACAGCACAAATTGTTTGCCGTCCCATTTGTTCGAACATGACTTTATTTCGAATTGGAACTGTAATTAAAAAGGCTTCGTCACTGGGTAAATAAGATAAGTGCTGCTTTAAACGCTGGTATTTAGCACCACTTGATGATAAATAAGATAATGATAAATCACCTAAGCGCCAATTAGCGATATGACCATCAAATTGCTCAGGTTGTCGAAACAATACATTTAATTGAAAATACACATTAGCAATCACATCTTGCCAATCTGTTTGCCGAGATAATGGTGCTGAAATATCGGTGTTGAATTGAAATCCCATCGCACTCTCCTCATTTATGATTGTATTTTGACGGCGACCTCGATAAAAAAACGTGCCACCGGTCAGATACTCAGTGACACGCTATCAAAATGATTTATATAAATAAATTACGATTTAGTCAATAGATAAGTTCCAGATTCATGTAATGTTGCTTGCCATCCTGGTTTCAAAACAATTGATGTCGTTGGCTCTTCAATTAATGCTGGCCCTAAGATTACATCTCCTGCTCCTAATCGCCCACCATCATAAAGTGGCGTGCTTTGCCATTGACAAGCCTCATTGAAAATCATTTCTCGTTCTCCAATTTTCGCAGCATGTAAATCACCATTGCCTTTAGAAATAGTTGGCAAATCAGGCTTGCTAACTTGTCCACGAATAGTCACTTCAATATTAACCAATTCCACTGGATTACTTGGCTCAGCATAAGTAAACAATGCTTCATGTCTTTCATGGAAAGCATGTAGAATTTGCTCTGCCATTTTTTCATCAATGACGCCATTGGGAATATTAACTGTGCATTCATGAATTTGCCCTAAATAACGCATTTCCATACTGCGTTCAATGATAATTTCTGAATTAGCAAAACCATCATCTTGTAAACGGGTTATTCCTTGCTCTTCAAGTTCAGCAAAAACTGCATTTAAATGCCTAAAATCTGCATTCACTTCCATTTGCAAGGTTTCTGTTGCCAAGAAATTGTATTTCACATCAGAGATAATTTGCCCAAAAGCGCACAAACAAGATGCAAATTTAGGCACCAAAACCTGATTTATACCCATTTCCTCAGCCAAGGCAATAATATGCATCCCAGCAGCGCCACCAGCACAAATCAATGCAAAATCTCGAGGATCATAACCTTGCTCAATGGTAATTCTGCGAATTCCATTGGCCATGTTTTGATTCACAATGGCACTAACGCCCATGGCTGCATGTTCAAAACTAATATTTAATGGTTTGGCAACAAATTCACTAAGGGCGCTTTGTGCTTTTTGGTAATTTAAAGTCACGCTTTTACCCAAAACAGCATTCGGTCGTAAATACCCTAAAGCCAGATTCGCATCAGTAACTGTTGGTTGAGTTCCGCCCTTGCCATAACAAGCAGGTCCCGGTGTTGCTCCCGCGCTTTGTGGTCCAACTTCTAACATACCAAAGGTATTGATATGTGCAATTGATCCTCCGCCAGCGCCCAATGTTTCTACGTGAATCATGGGAACACCAATTCGATTGCGTAAAAAATCAATGTCTCGATTGAGGCTTGTTTGCCCTGCTTTTGCCATTGTAATATCAAATGATGTGCCACCCATATCAACGGTAATCACATTGTCGATACCAAATGGTTTAGCAATATATAAACCTGCCTGTGGAGCCGATGCTGGACCTGAGTTAATTGCATTCACAGCTCGATCTCTCATGATGTTACCAACCGCTAATCCGCCATTGGATTGAAAATATCGAACGGGTTGATTAGCTCCTAAATTTTGGAAGAATTTATCAATTTTCGCGACATATGCAGCCATAACTGGGCTTAAATATGCATTTACAATGGTTGTTGAAGTACGAGTATATTCTCTGATTTGAGGATAAACTTCTGTTCCAGTACAGATAAATACATTGGGCATATGTTGTTCAATAATTTCCCGTGCTCTTGCTTCATGTGCAGGATTGCGAATTGACCAAACCAATGAAATAGCGATGGCTTCAACATTAGCTGCTTTAAAAACTTCAATGGCATCTAATATATCTTGTTCATTTAATGGCGAATATTCGCTACCATCTGCCAAAATGCGTCCACGAACTGGGCAACGTAATTCACGCGGAACCAATTGGGGTGCAGGTGGATAGCTAGCATCATATCGATAGCCTTCTTCTTTGTGCCCTAAACGAATTTCAATACTATCTTCATGCCCTGATGTACATAACAAGCCAACTTTAACGCCTTTTAATTGAATCAATGCATTTAGAGCAACCGTTGTACCGTTAATGCATAAATCACAGTTTTGTACAATTTCTTCAACCGATAGCCCTAGCTTTTCTGACATTTGCTCCAGTCCATGAGCAATGGCTTTGGTGCCATCTTCTGGCGTAGAAGGACTTTTAAACAAATGCACTTTGCCATTATTTTCAGCTAAAACAAAATCCGTAAAAGTGCCTCCAGCATCCACGCCAAGGCGGAAACGATTTTTCATACTCATTAGAATTCTCCTTGTGATGCGCGTTGGCGTTGTTGTGCTGTTTTTTCTTCATCAATGATCAAATCGTCATTGATTAATATTACGCCATACTCTTTTTCTGCTGCTTCTTTGGAAATTAAACCTTGTTTAATATCTTGAATAACGTTATCAACAGGTCTGGTCATTGGATCGCCATAGCCACCACCGCCAGGATTGATATTTCTCGCACGCTCTCCTGATTGAATCGTTACAATGGTATTGCGCTTAAAGATTTCTGTTTCACCATTTTTATGCTCAATTTCCAAACGCCCGAGCTTGCGTTCAACCAAACGATCTTTGGCTCCTGCGGCACCCATCGTTGGTATTTGACGGCCTTCACCAAAGGCAACAACAGTCATATCGTGATTAATTGGCTCAACTTCCCAAATGGTTCCTAATCCACCTCGATGATGCCCTGCGCCACCGCTATCTGCTGATAATCCATAACGATGAATAATAATGGGGTATTGGTATTCTAGTAATTCAATATCGCCAGAGCTTAATGCACCAAAGCAGCACAAAGGCCCACATGCATGCCAACCGTCCATATGCTGAGTTGCACCTGCTCCTGAAATAATAGAAGCCAAAACCATGGTTACATATTGCTCGCCTGTTTTGGGGTCAATTCCAGCGATATTAATTCCAGAAGCATGTCCCCAAGATGCACTAACACGCTCTGGTGCAGCCGCTTCAAAAGCTTTTCTCACCGCATCGGTTAATGTTTCCATTGGCGTTGTGGTGCAATTCACATGAGGTGCTGGTTCTTGAGCATTACACAATGTCCCTTGTTTACCCAAATCCACAGAAACACATCGATATAAACCAGCGTTATAAGGTGGTGGAACTTGCGCAAACATCATCAAGCCCAAGTAAACACCAGACATGGAGTTGCCAGCATAAGAATTAATAAAGTAAGGAATTTGTGGTGGGCTGTTTATTTCAACATGAACATTGTCATCACGAATGGTAATATCAGCCGTGATGGTCATTTCTCCAAAACCATGCCCCGCATCTTCTAATACAGCTTCGCCATGATATTGACCATCAGGAATAGAGCGAATTAATTGTCGCATATGTTTGTCAGCCATATCTTTCAATTCTGCAATGGCTGCCTGAACAGTTTTTACACCATATTTATCTAATAATGCCAATAAGTTACGCTCACCAACTCGACAAGCACCAAATTGAGCATTTAAATCGCCTTCTTGATTACGACGTGATCGCATATTGCATAACAATAAATTCACAACATCTTCGCGTTTCTTGCCTTTTTCCCATAACTTAACAGGAGGAATTCGCAATCCTTCAGCATACAATTCTTTGGCATCAGGATTGTATCCAGCAGGCACAGGACCACCAATATCGGTCAAATGTCCTTTACAAACAGCCCAAAAAACCAACTCGCCTCGGTAAAAAATAGGTTTATACATACAGCAATCCAAAATATGGCTGCCTTGGTACACAGGATCATTGTGATAAATTACATCCCCTTCATGGATATCATCCCCATAGAACTCAGCAACAGCTTTCATTGCTGGCATTAAAGAACCCAAATGAATAGGAATGTCTTGCCCTTGCAAAATCATTTCAGGCAAATGATCAAATAAAGCATTGCTATAATCGTGCGCCAAGTTAAAAACACTTGAGCGCCCTGTTTTTTCCAACGTTAAAGTCATTTCACGTTGAGCTGTTTCCAGTGCTCCTCGCACCACTGACAGCGTAATCGGATCGATGGTTTCATGATATTGATGCATTCTGGCTCTCCTCTTTAATTATCATTAGAACCTATGTTGAACGCATTCAGTATTCATGGCTTTCTATTCTTTTAATTGGTACTGTGTGCAGGAAATTTTGTCTGTCAGTGCACAAAATGAACCAGTAAATAGAAGATTTATTTTCGATAACAGCATAATAATATTTTAATTTTTAAATGATTGTTTTTTCAAAAAAACCATTGATATAGTGTTTTTATACTAACTATCAAGAGGTACATCTAAATTTCACCAATCTATTAATAATGAATCAAAGTTCAATATTCGTTCATACATTGCAATGCAATATAAACACTTGGGATTAATCAGAAAAATCGAATCAAATAAGGCTGAACACTTATTTAATAGAAATTTTTAGAATGAAATAATCAATAAGCACTTAAGAACAGCTGCTTGATGGCAAGATGATGACCATAAAAAGAATACCCATCCAAATATTGGTTGGTTAATTGTTGAATATTGACCCAGCAATATTAGCTATCTCACAATATCAATGATTTAACTAACAATTGATAAATCAACATTCAAACAAATAATTGACTTACAAAGCTTGTTTAGATTGAGAAACAAAAATCCATTGGCATATCACCATTAAAAACACCGAGCAAATAAACATAAATCCCCACGCCCACTGCAGCGATGCAAAACCATCACGAATAGCACCCGCGATAAAAGGAAATGTTGCCGCCAACAAATAACCACCACCTTGCACAAAAGCCAACAAAGATGCTGTTTCTTCATTGGATTTTGCATAATTCATGGTCATAATCAAAGACAAAGAAAACAATGACCCAATACTTAATCCAAGCAAAATAATGGCTAAAATAGCAAAATTCACAGGTAAAAAGACCAGTAACAACAAGCCAGCCATCAACATAACTAAAACGCCTGTTAATAACAATCGGAAATTTTTAATTTTGGCCACTAAAATTGAAATTAAAAAACCAGCACTAACTTCAGTCAGCGTTAAAAATGCCAATGCATAACCTGCTTTATTCGCATCCCATCCCAATTGAATATAATAAGGAGAAAGCCAAGCTAAAACCAGCGTATACGCTCCAGTTCCAATTCCAAAAAATATCATTAATAACCAAGCATGCTTCGAGCCAACTGGTAACTTTCCTCTAGATAAATTCTTTTTCTGCTTATCTTTACCTAACAATGCCCAAGCAATACAAGCAAATAACACTGGAATTCCAGCCAAACCCAAACTGACATTCCAATGATAATAATTAGCCACTGGTGCCGATAATGCCGCAGCAACAGCAGCTCCACCCATAATCCCCGTTGAAAACAAACCCAATAAAGAATCTGCTTTTTGCTGAAAGTTATTTTTTAAAAATGCTGGCATCAACGATTGAATAATCGCAATCCCTATTCCGCCAATAATGGCAGTTATAATTAATAAAGAAATACCGTTGGTAAGATACCTAGCTAAATTGGCAATTAACAATGCTAACAAGCCCAAAGAAATACCAGAATACTCCCCTATTTTGCTTCTTAACCAAGGACCTGATAAAGCAAATAAGCCCATCATCGCAACCGGCAATGTGGTTAACATCGCAGCATCTCGGCTAGATATGCCTAAATCTTGCTGCAACAACGGTAAAATAGGACCAATAGCGGCCATAATTGGTCTTAGATTTAGTCCAATTAAAACAATACTACATATCAAAAAAATCTTATGTTTTGATGATCGCTCCATCAACAACTCCTGCCTGTTACTCAATTACAAAGAAAATATAGTACTGGAAAGGTCATTGATAATATAATAGTTTTTTTGTAAAATTTAGTAATTTACTATATTTATTAACTACTTAGCATTTAAATTAATTTATAATTAACACATTTTACAAAACCACTTGCCTACATACCAAACAATTATCTTGAAATATATTAAAAGAATTGGGCACAATAAAATAATGCCAACCAATATTACTTTTAGCATCAGCAGCAAAATCAGCGCTAAAAAAACACAATAGCTTGTTTTTGAATCACTAAATAAAATTAATCGCCCAAAATTATCATATCTATTTTTTAAAAATTATTTTTTTATATTGAATCGTATAAATTAGCTTGACTATTTCTTTTAGAATCCGTATTATGTGCCTTCTTCGATTGGAGGGATTCCCGAGCGGCCAAAGGGGGCAGACTGTAAATCTGCTGCGTGAGCTTCGAAGGTTCGAATCCTTCTCCCTCCACCATCGTTATCTAGCAATATTCAATATCATCAAAAAAATTTATAAATCAGTCTAACATTTATCTTAAAATACCAGCCAAATAGCTTTTGTCGATTTAAAAAAACCTCCATTTTTATCTCACTTTTTTACTATGCAAGCATAAAAAAAGCCTCCTATTGCAGAAAGCTTTTTGATAGAATATTTTCGCCCTTTTAAGTATGCAGCCCTGCTAATGACATTAGCCAGCGAAACCCATAAGCCACAGCAGCTAATGCCAAAACACTTAAGCAATAAATCAATACCATCCACGAAATAGCTTTAATTTTTTTGCTCACGATAGCATTCCCTATCATCAGTGATAACCCTCATGTTCCGATACTTTGCCACGGAAAACGAAATAGCTCCACATGGTATACATCAAAATAATTGGAATAATAGCCAAAGTACCAACCAACATAAATAATTGCGATTGAATTGGAGCAGCTGCATGCCAAATACTGATATTGGGTGGAATAATATTCGGCCAAATACTAATACCAAGCCCAGTGTATCCTAAGAAAATCAAGCCCAGCGTTAATATAAACGGCGCATAATGCGCTTCATTTTGAATGGCTTTAAACATCAAAATACTCAATATCACCACCAAAATAGGAACAGGTAAAAAGAAATATAAATTAGGTAAACTGAACCAACGACTAGCAATCTGTGTACTTAATAATGGCGTCCAAATACTCAAGATAATGAGAATAATCAATAACGTTAAAAGTATTGGCTTGGTTACCCGATGCAATAGTGCCTGTAATTCATGCTCGGTTTTCATGATTAACCAAGAGCAACCAAGCAATGCATAAGCAACCACCAAACCCAAACCACAGAATAAGCTAAATGGCGTTAACCAATCCAAGCTTGAACCGCTAAAATGGCGACCACTCACATCAATTCCTTGAATCAAAGCCCCGACTGTTATCCCTTGCGTAAAAGTAGCAACAATTGAGCCAACAATAAAAGCCTTATCCCAAAATCCACGATGTCCGGGTGATGATTTGAAACGAAACTCAAATGCCACGCCACGAAAGATTAAAGCAACTAGCATCAATACCAATGGAATGGTTAACGCTTCTAACACAATCGCGTATGCCATAGGGAAAGCACCAAATAACGCAGCTCCTCCCAAT
>JASLFS010000005.1 GCA_030150505.1 Vitreoscilla sp.
GGGGCACCCGAAGTCCGGGATGTGACGCGACTACGGAGTCGGTGGCACACGGGGTACGTAAGAACGTGCTCCGTGGCACACATCGAACTCGCGACCTCAACCTTGGCAAGGTTGCGCTCTACCAACTGAGCTATTCCCGCATCTTAAACAACTTCTAAAATTTATTGCATACTACCTAATTTTCTCTGGAGCGGGAAACGAGTCTCGAACTCGCGACCTCAACCTTGGCAAGGTTGCGCTCTACCAACTGAGCTATTCCCGCGCTTCTTAAGGGGTTGTTTTCTTGTTTCCCTGTGAGAGATGTGTATTATAGGGATTTTAAAAAAAGAGTCAACACCTTTTTGCAAAAAAAATTAATTTTTTTGTGATAATTCTTTTTTTGCAGCCATTAAGTAATAAAACATCGACCAAATTGTTAATATAACTGCTATAAGCATCAATATGTTACCGATAAAAAGTAGGTTGATGTTGAAGTAATGTAGATTTCCTAATAATAATAGAAAAATAGCTAGCATTTGTGCTGTGGTTTTAAGTTTACCAATTGTTGCTACGGCAACATTGTTTCTTTTACCAAGCTGAGCCATCCATTCTCGCAGTGCTGATATGGTAATTTCTCTGCCAATAATAATCATGGCATAGATAGGGTGGGTTCGATCTAGATAAACAAGCAATATAAGTGCTGTAGCGACCATAAGTTTGTCTGCTACTGGGTCTAGAAATGCACCAAAGCTTGATGTTTGTTGCCATTTTCGTGCTAGGTAACCATCGAACCAATCGGTTACAGCAGCAAAGGCAAAGATAATAGCAGCAGTGATGTTGACTGCTTCTGGAGATAACCAGTCACTAGGGAGATAGAATAGGGCTGTAAAAATGGGAATGAGCCATACTCTTAGCCAAGTTAATAAAATAGGAATGTTCCAATTCATTGCGTTACTCTTTTCATTTTGATTCTATGTTTCTTGATGTGCTGATTGGTTACTGATGTAAGTGATTATAAATTTTTTCTGCTAAGTTTGGGCTAATGCCTTCAACTTGCGCTATATCATGTATGCTAGCAGCTTTAATACCACGTAAGCCACCAAAACGGGTGAGTAAACTCTTTCTGCGTTTTGGTCCGATGCCTGGAATTTCATTTAAACTGGATTGCGTTCTAGCTTTGTTGCGCTTGGCTCGATGCCCAGTAATAGCAAAACGATGAGATTCATCTCGTACAACTTGTAATAAATGCAATGCTGGGTGGTTTTCTGGTAATTGTAAAGTAGTATTCAGGTGGGGAATAATAAGTTCTTCTAAACCTGCTTTTCGTTCGGGTCCTTTTGCAATGCCCACTATGGGAATGTTTAGTCCCAATTCATCCCAAACAGATAAAGTCATACTGACTTGACCTTTTCCGCCATCAATTAATACGACATCAGGCCAAAGGATTTCATTGCTATCTTGTTGCTCAAGTAATTTGCCATATCTTCTGGTCAGTACTTCTCTCATAGCGGCATAATCATCGCCTGCTTTCGCTGTTTGTATATTAAAGCGGCGGTATTGAGATGGCTGCATGGCTTCATTGTCGTAAACAACACACGAGGCGATGGTTGCTTCTCCTTGCGTATGGCTAATGTCAAAGCACTCTAATCGTTTTATATCTGGTAATTGTAAAACTTCTCCAAGAGCTTGTAATCGTTTTTCTTGCGTATCTTTTTGTTGCACTCTTTGTTCAATCGCAATTTGAGCATTTTTTTCGGCTATTTGTAACCAGATTTTTCTTTGTCCTTTAGTATTGTTAATAAACATTACTTTTCGTTGGTTATCTTGGTTAATTGCTTCTTGTAAGCTGCTGTCTATTGGATGGTTACTTAAAATAATATCAGGTTTGAATTTGCTTAAGTAGTGATGGGCAATAAAGGCTTCTAGTGCTTCTTTTGGGCTGGTAAATTCAGAGTCATATTGTTCAGGGAAAAAGTTTTTGCTGCCTAGCTGTCTTCCTTTTCTAATGCTAATCCAGTGAATAGCGATAATGCCATGTTGAGAAAGGGCAGATAAAACATCAATATCATGTTGGTTTTTAGATTCATTGTCATCAATATACTGCTGTGATTGCAATAAGCCTAAAGCTTGAATTTGATCTCGTAAAATAGCTGCTTGTTCAAAATGTAGATTTTCTGACGCAGTTAGCATTTTGTGATTAAGTTTTTCAAGTAGGGTGTCGGTTGTACCATTAAGAAAATACATCGCTTCTTGTACTGATTCTTGATAGTTCTCTGGGGAAATCTCATTGGTACAAGGTGCTGAGCAGCGTTTGATTTGATGCAATAAGCAAGGTCGTTGCCTATGAGCAAAGACACTGTCTTCACAGGTTCTTAATTGAAAGACTTTTTGTAATAGTTGGATGCTATCTCTAACAGCATAGCTGTTTGGGTAAGGGCCATAATAATGATGTGGTTTGGTCAACGATCCTCGGTAGTATGCAATCTGAGGGTATTGATGAGCGCTTATCATTAAGTAAGGATAGCTTTTATCATCCCTAAATAAAATATTATATTTTGGGTGAAGGGATTTAATAAAGTTGTTTTCTAAAATCAGTGCTTCAGCTTCAGAATGGGTGATGCTGATTTCTATGTGGTCAATCTGTTTGACCATTAAGGCGATTCTAGGAGATAGGTTATTTTGTTGGAAATAGCTACTAACCCGTCTTTTTAGGTTAATGGCTTTTCCAACATATAACACATGGTTGTTTGCGTCTATCATTCGATAGACGCCAGGTAAATTAGGTAGCGTTACAATAAATTGCTTAAGCTGTTCGGATTGACTCATTTTAAATTTTAGTTGCAGTAGCGTTTTATATCGGCATTGTAACGCTTAAGGAGGCTCTCTTTGTTTTCTGTTCGTGCGCCTTGTGCCATTTCAAGATTGAATTTGGCTGTTTTGCAGTTAGCCTCTTTGTTTTCTTGTTCTCTTTTTTGATTTTCTTCAATGGTTTTTTTGTTGTAATTAGCCAACTCTTCATTAAGCGATTGGTGTTGACGAGCTAACGCTTCTTCTTTTGTTTCATTTGGATTGACTGTTAGTTCAGCTGGTTTTTCTGTTGGCTTATTAAGAGGCGTTACAGAGCGGGTGCGGATGTTAAGTTTATTAACACCATCTGTTTTTAGTGAGCGAGGAACATCTGAATAAGCAGAGCCTTGGCCTTCTTTCCATGTATAAATATCAATTGCATGAGCTGGGATTAATGTAGAGAGTGCTAGTAAAGCTAGAGTTGTTTGAATTAAATTTTTTTTCATAATGATTTCCTAATTTTTAGTCATATTTATAATTATATTTTTCTTATATAAAGTTCATTAAAACCTTATCTAATAGAATTTTAATTGATTTGAAGAAAAATATCTTGTTTTGTCGTTGATTTACAGCAAAGTGTAGCTTACTTTATAAGCTTGGTTTTGCTATAATCAGCGCTCGTTGAACAAAGAAAGTTGTTTGATCATGCGCATCGTTGAAAAAGCCTATACCTTTGATGACGTCTTGTTGGTTCCTGCCCATTCTCAAGTGCTGCCAAAAGATGTCCAATTAAAAACCTATCTTACTCGTAATATTACTCTTAATCTCCCCCTTGTTTCTGCTGCTATGGATACCGTAACTGAAGCACGTTTAGCTATCTCTATGGCTCAAGAGGGTGGGATTGGTATTATTCATAAAAATATGACGATTGAGCAACAAGCACGAGCTGTTGCTAAAGTTAAGCGTCATGAAAGTGGAGTGGTTAAGGATCCTGTTACAGTGGGTCCTGATATGTTGATTAGTGAACTAATCGAACTAAGTCGTAAACATAAAGTATCTGGCTTGCCAGTAGTTGAGAACGGTAAAGTTGTTGGTATCGTCACTAACCGTGACTTACGTTTTGAAAAGCGTCTTGATCAAACAGTTTCATCTATTATGACACCAAGAGAGCAATTGGTAACGGTTCCTGATGGAACCAATATTGATGTTGCTCGCGATATTATGCATGACCACAAAGTGGAGCGTGTATTGGTTGTTAATGATGAGTGGGAATTAAAAGGTTTAATTACTGTTAAAGATATTTTAAAAACAACCGCATTCCCTTATGCCAATAAAGATGCAAATGGCAGTTTACGTGTTGGCGCTGCTGTTGGTGTTGGTAAAGAAACAGATGAGCGAGTAGCCGCATTGGTGAAAGCAGGCGTGGATGTTGTTGTTGTTGATACTGCTCATGGCCATAGCCAAGGTGTTTTGGATCGTGTGCGTTGGGTTAAAGAACATTATCCGCAAGTTGATGTTATCGGCGGGAATATTGCTACAGCACAAGCTGCTCGTGATTTGGTGGCAGCAGGCGCTGATGGTGTGAAAGTGGGTATTGGCCCTGGTTCAATTTGTACTACTCGCATTATTGCTGGTGTCGGTGTTCCACAATTAACAGCCATTCATAATGTTTCTGAAGCACTAAAAGGAACTGGCGTTCCTATGATTGCTGATGGCGGTATCCGTTTCTCAGGCGATATTGCTAAAGCATTGGCAGCAGGTGCCAGTGCGGTAATGATGGGTGGAGCCTTTGCGGGTACTGATGAAGCTCCTGGTGAGATTGAATTATTCCAAGGCCGCTCATATAAATCATATCGTGGTATGGGTTCATTAGGCGCTATGAGCCAAGGTTCTTCTGACCGTTACTTCCAAGATACTGAACAAAATAGTGATAAATATGTCCCTGAAGGCATTGAAGGCCGAGTGGCGTATAAAGGTCCTATCGTTCAGATCGTGCATCAGTTAGTAGGTGGTTTACGTTCAAGCATGGGTTATTTGGGCTGTGCAACCATTGCTGATATGCATGAAAAGGCTGAATTTGTAGAAATTACTTCTGCTGGTATGAATGAATCACATGTTCATGATGTGACAATCACGAAAGAGGCACCAAATTACAATACTGCTCGTTAATGTAGTATTGAGTTTTTGATTATAAAGAACTGCATCTTAAGTTAAAGGTGCAGTTCTTTTTTGTTTGATGCAATTTAATGAAAGTTGAAATAGAGTACTTTGATTGACTGTTTGGGTTTTTAATTACCAAATTCAGCGTTATGATAATGTATATCTGTGATATCAAAATAGGCAAAGGGAATTTTATGACTGCACAATCAGCAATATTACCACCAAGTGAAAAGCATGCTCGTTTTTTGACATTCAATTTGAAAAATCTGGGTATTGATGAACTCAAAGAGAAAATTCAACAAGTTTTGGATCAACGTGATTTATTACTAAAGCAGCATGATGATGAATTACGGGTTGCATTTGCCTTTGGACAAAAAGCTTGGGAGTTGATGAATCAGAAAATGCCGAATGAATTTCATAATTTAGAACCTATTCAAGCTGCTTTTGAAATGCCTGCTGAGCCAATAGATATTTTGGTACATGCAGAAAGCTCTCGTGCAGATTTGTGTTTCGCCTTGGTTCAAACACTTTGCTTTGGGATTGAAGATAAAATAGATGTGATTGATGAGTACTCTGGTTTTCGATATTTCGATAAGCGAGATTTAACGGGTTTTATTGATGGCACAGAAAATCCATTTAGTGAAGAAGAACGTGCCGAAACAGCTTTGTTGAAAAATGCTCCGTACCAAGATGGTAGTTTTGTGTTTTCCCAACGATATGTGCATCACTTGCAGGACTGGAGAAAATTAACAGTTCTGGAACAAGAAGATGTGTTTGGGCGTACTAAGCTCGATAGTGTTGAAATGGATGATGATGCCAAGCCTGATGATGCTCATATTAAAAGAGTCGTGATTGAGGATGATGATGGCAATGAATTGCCTATTTTGCGTCATAGTTTGCCATATGGAGCAGCAAGTGGAGAGCAAGGGTTATTTTTCTTGGCTTATACTTGCGACTTAAGCCGAATCGATACAATGCTACACAATATGTTTGGCAGCAGTGAGGATGGTTTGCATGATCACATGTTAAAATTTACAACCCCTGTCAATGGTACATATTATTTTGCGCCGTCATTAGAAATGCTTGAAAAAGCCATTTCTGAATAAAATATTGGTTTTCGAAAGCCTTTTTTGTGAGTAAAAAGGCTTTCGGAATCGAAAATGTGAAAATTAATATGGAAATTGTGTCTATATTTTGAGTGATTCAGGTTTAAGTCATGAATGAAGATGTTATTCAACAATTAAAAAATCTTTCTAAGCAAGTGAAAACTCAACAGGAAGAGATTGTACAAAAAAATAAAGAAATTGAAATAAATCAAGATGTTGATTTTAAATCTGCTCTTGTTGGCGTTCAGCCGATAAAAGATAATAATCAAGTAAAAAGAGAACAACCTAAGGGCTCTATTCGTCGACGATCAGCGGTGGTTGAAGAGGATAAAGGCAATCTTTTTTATATTAGCCAAGGTGCTACCGATGAAGAGGCACCCAAGCAATTTTCGAAGCTTGGTCAAGGTCGTAAAGATATTCAAAAACTGCAATCTGGTAAATTAAGGGTTATTTCAACACTTGATTTACATGGCTATTCTCAAGACGAAGCTCAGGAAACACTAAATGAATTTATTGAATATGTTCAAAGTTTTGGTGTTTGTGGGCAAGTGATTCATGGGAGTGGATTAGGCTCTAAAGGGTTTAGCCCAATTTTAAAAAATCTGGTTCGCCGTTGGTTGATGGCACATCCTGACGTTTTGGCATACAGTGAAGTAGGTCATAATGATGGCTCTGTTTTAATTTTGGTCAAACGAGTTTATCAGCCAGATCCATTTTCTGAGTCTTAGTATTCTTTTGTAAATTGTTAACTTTTTTTCTTTTTTGTTGTTAAAAACAAGCTTTTGCGTATTTATTCTTAATTTTTTCATTTTCTATAGAGTTAATTCTCTATAGAAAAAACAAAAGATTATCAATTATCTGACAATTATCATTCATTATTTCATTGCCGAAGTCCATAATTGCTGCTACGATTGTTTAGCAAATACAGCATGTTGCGGCGCAAAATAAATATATAAATCATATTTATGTTATCTATTTTCTAAGCGTTTCAATCGCTTATTTTAGATAACACTATCCGCTCTAATAAAAATAACTACCTGTTTGCTTTCGAATAATTTTGAAGATTTTCGTTTAATTTGTAACGAAATTTTCGTTTTAGAAATTTGCCTTGACTGGAAATGGTCAAGTAGTGATGAGGTAAAATCATGGCAACACAAATCCCTGATATTGATCCTATTGAAACCCAAGAATGGTTAGATGCAATTAGTTCTGCATTGGAAAATGAAGGACCTGAAAGAGCGCATTTCTTATTGGAAACAATGGTGCGTTATACTCGTCGTCGTGGCGTTTATTTGCCTTTTGATGCAACTACTTCTTACTTGAATACAATTCCAGTAGGCAAGGAAGCTAAATCGCCTGGTAATCATGATTTAGAACATCGTATTCGTTCTATTATCCGTTGGAATGCAGCCGCAATGGTTTTGCGTGCTGGTAAGAAAGATTTGGAATTGGGTGGTCATATTGCATCATTCCAATCTGCTGCAACATTGTACGATGTTGGATTTAACCATTTCTGGCGTGCAAGTAATGAGGACGAAGAAGGGGATTTGGTATTTTTCCAAGGTCACTCTTCGCCTGGTATGTATGCTCGCGCCTTTGTTGAGGGTCGCTTAACTGAAGAGCAAATGGATAGCTTCCGTCAAGAAGTTGATGGTAAAGGCTTATCATCTTATCCTCATCCTTGGTTAATGCCTGATTTCTGGCAATTCCCAACGGTATCTATGGGTCTTGGTCCGCTAATGGCGATTTACCAAGCTCGTTTCTTAAAATATTTAGAATCTCGTGGTCTAGCTAAAACCAAAAATCGTAAAGTTTGGGTTTTCTGTGGTGATGGCGAGATGGATGAGCCTGAGAGTCAAGGTGCTATTTCTTTAGCAGCTCGTGAAGGTTTAGATAATCTTATTTTTGTTATTAACTGTAACTTACAGCGTTTAGATGGTCCTGTTCGTGGTAATGGCAAAATTATTCAAGAATTAGAAGGCAATTTCCGTGGTGCTGGTTGGAACGTTCTAAAAGTTATCTGGGGTGGTCGTTGGGATGCTTTGTTGGCGCGTGATACCAATAATTTACTAAAACAACGCATGGAAGAATGTGTTGACGGTGATTATCAAACGTTTAAAGCCGAAAGTGGCGCATATGTTCGTGAACATTTCTTTGGTAAATATCCAGAGCTAAAAGAAATGGTTGCTAATATGTCTGATGAGGAAGTTTGGGCATTGAATCGTGGTGGTCATGATCCTCATAAAGTTTATGCTGCTTATCATGAAGCTACTAATAATGCGAATGGCCGTCCAACGTTGATTTTGGCTAAAACCATTAAAGGTTATGGCATGGGTGAGTCTGGTGAAGGTAAAAATATTGCCCACCAAGCTAAGAAAATGGATATTGAGTCTTTAAGTAAATTCCGTGACCGTTTTGGCATTCCTGTTAGTGATGAAGAATTGGTAACCAATCCTCCATACTTCCGTCCTGCTGATGATAGTCCTGAGATGCAATATTTAAAAGAACGCCGCCAAGCATTAGGTGGTCCATTGCCTTCTCGTCATCCAAGTACTAAGTCCTTAGAAATTCCTGAGTTGAGTGCTTTTGATGCTCAATTAAAAGCCAGTGGCGATCGTGAGTTCTCAACAACGATGGCATTTGTGCGTATTTTAAGTACTTTATTAAAAGATAAAAAAATTGGTAAACGTATTGTACCAATCGTACCTGATGAAAGTCGTACTTTTGGTATGGAAGGTATGTTCCGCCAGTATGGTATTTGGAATCCTAAGGGTCAAACCTATACGCCGCAAGATCATGATCAGTTGATGTTCTATAAAGAATCAAAAGATGGTCAAATTTTGCAAGAAGGTATTAATGAACCTGGTGCAATGAGTTCTTGGATTGCAGCTGCAACAAGTTATGCTAATAATAACTATGCGATGATTCCATTTTATATTTACTACTCAATGTTTGGTTTCCAACGTGTTGGTGACTTGGCTTGGGCTGCTGGCGATATGCGTGCTCGTGGTTTCTTGTTAGGTGGTACTGCTGGTCGTACGACATTGAATGGTGAAGGTTTACAGCATGAAGATGGACATAGCCATATTCAAGCGGATTTGATTCCTAATTGTGTTGCTTATGATCCTACATTTGCCTATGAAGTTGCCGTGATTGTTCAAGATGGTTTGCGTCGTATGTATGTTGAACAAGAAGATGTGTTCTATTACTTGACATTGATGAATGAAAACTATGTTCATCCTGCATTGCCAGAAAAAGAAGGTATTAAAGAGGGCATCTTGAAGGGTATGTATTGCTTACAAGAGGGTGATAAATCTGCTCTTAAAGTACAGTTGTTAGGTTCAGGCGTTATTTTGAATGAAGTAATCCATGCTGCTGATTTGTTGAAAAAAGATTTCAATGTTGATGCGGATATTTGGAGTGTGACTTCATTTAGCCAGTTACGCCGTGAAGCAATGGAAGTTGAGCGTTATAACCGCTTGCATCCAATGGAAGATAGCAAAGTGGCTTATGTGACTTCATTGTTGCAAGACAGAGAAGGTCCTGTTATTGCATCAACTGACTATATTCGTGAGTTTGCAGATAAGATTCGCGCTTATGTACCACAGAATTACACAGTATTGGGTACTGATGGCTTCGGTCGCAGTGATTCTCGTGAGAATTTACGTGATTTCTTCGAGGTTGATCGTTACCACGTTGCTGTTGCTGCTCTTCATTCGTTAGCAACTGAAGGCAAAATTGGTAAAGAAGTGGTTCAGCAAGCAATCGAAAAATACAAAATTAATGCGGATGCTACTCCTGCTTGGAAGCATTAATCGCGCACAAGTTTTGTAGTACGCGACTTGTATCATGAATAAATGTGGCGGACATGGATAATGTTCTGCCACTTGGTAAGGATAATGAACGATGAGTCAAATCGTAGAAATTAAAGTACCTGATATTGGTGGTCACGATAATGTGGATGTGATTGATGTTGCGGTTAAAGTGGGTGATGTCATCGCTATTGATGATACTTTGCTGACTTTGGAAACCGATAAAGCAACCATGGACGTTCCTGCTGATGTGGCTGGTAAAGTAACTGATGTTAAAGTGAATGTTGGCGATAAAATATCTGAAGGCAGTGTGATTGTATTGGTTGAAGCAGGTGATGTTGCTAATATTGAAAAAACTGTAGTTGAGGATACTGTCCAAGTTGAAGCAGCTGCTCCATCTGTGGCAGCAAGTGGCGCAGTGGAATCTGTGGTGGTTCCTGATATTGGCGGACACGATGCGGTTGATGTGATTGATGTTGCTGTGAGTGTTGGTGATGAAATTAATGTGGATGACACATTAATTACTCTTGAAACTGATAAAGCAACAATGGATGTGCCATCAACAGTTGCTGGTGTTGTTAAAGCTGTTCATGTGAAAACAGGCGATAAAATCAGTGAAGGTGGTTTGATTGTTGATGTTGAAACCAAGGCTTCAGCTGTATCGGCACCGGTTGTTGAAGAAGTTAAAGCAGTTGCCCCAGTCAAAGCTGAGGCACCTAAATCTGCACCAGTTAAACAAGAGTCATCTGCTGCTGTATTTGGTAATACACCAGTTAATGAAGAAGGTTTCCGTAAAGCGCATGCTGGTCCTTCTGTGCGCAAATTGGCGCGTGAGTTAGGCGTTGATTTGGGGTTGGTTAGTGGTACTGGACGCAAAAATCGTATTTTGGCTGATGATGTTAAAGGTTTCGTGAAACAGGCGATGCAACAGGGTGTTGCGAAAGCTGGTTCTGGTTCTTCATTGGGCGGTGGTTTGGATTTGTTGCCATGGCCAAAAGTGGATTTTGCGAAATTTGGTGAAATTGAAGTTCAGCCATTGAGTCGTATTAAGAAAATTTCGGGTCAGAATTTATCTCGCAACTGGGTCATGATTCCTCATGTTACTCAGCAAGATGAAGCGGATATGACTGAATTGGAAGCTTTCCGTAAAACCTTGAATAAAGAATGGGAACGAGATGGTGTGAAACTTTCACCATTGGCATTTATCATTAAAGCATGTGTAACGGGTTTGCAAGCTTTCCCTGATTTTAATTCATCATTGGATGGCGATAATTTAGTATTGAAAAAATACTACAATATTGGCTTTGCTGCAGATACACCAAATGGCTTGGTGGTTCCTGTGATTAAAGATGCAGATAAAAAAGGCTTAAGAGAGATTTCGATTGAGCTGGGTGAGTTATCTAAAAAGGCACGTGAAGGTAAGTTGAAACCTCAAGAAATGCAAGGTGCAACATTCACGATTTCTAGTTTAGGTGGCATTGGCGGTACTGGCTTTACACCTATTGTAAATGCACCTGAAGTGGCTATTTTAGGCGTGTGTAAATCACAGATGAAACCTGTTTGGAATGGTAAAGAGTTTGAGCCTCGTTTGATGTGCCCATTGTCATTATCTTATGATCACCGTGTGATTGATGGTGCTGCAGCTTGTCGCTTTACAACTTTCTTGGGTAAAGTTTTAGCTGATTTTAGACGCGTCATTTTGTAATTCATTATGCAATAGGCTGCCTGAAGCTTTCAGGCAGCCTTATTATCATTTAAAGAGCACTTGGAAAGGTTAGCCATGAGCTTAATCGAATTAAAAGTTCCTGATATTGGTGGTCATGATAACGTTGATGTTATCGATGTTGCTGTTAAAGTAGGCGATACTGTGGCCGTAGAAGATACATTGGTGACATTGGAAACAGACAAAGCGACCATGGATGTACCAGCCGAAGTTGCTGGAGTGGTTAAAGAAGTTAAAGTGGTGACTGGCGGTAAAATCTCAGAAGGTGATGTTTTGGTTATTATCGAAGCATCTGCTGTACAACATGAAGAGAAAAAAGCAGTATCTGAGAATGTAGAAAAAAAAATAGTCAACCAAGTGGTAGAAGAAAGTTATTCTGGTTCAGTAGATCAAAAATATGATGTAGTGGTTTTGGGTGCTGGTCCGGGTGGATATTCGGCAGCATTTGCTGCTGCGGATTTGGGTCAAAAAGTCGCTATCATTGAGCGCTATGCAACTTTGGGTGGCGTATGTCTAAATGTTGGATGTATTCCATCAAAAGCTTTGTTGCATAATGTTGCTGTAATTGATGAAGTGAAGCATTTAGCAGCTAACGGCATTAAATATCCCGAGCCTGAAATTGATATTGATATGCTTCGTGGCTACAAAGACAAAGTTATTGGCAAGTTAACAGGTGGTTTAGCTGGAATGGCTAAGGCACGTAAAGTTGATATTATTCGTGGTCATGGTCAGTTTGTTGATTCACACCATATTGAAGTATCTGTAACTGCTGGCGATAGCAAAGATGAAACTGGTGATAAAAAAGTTGTTGCATTTGAAAACTGTATTATTGCAGCAGGTAGTCGTGTTGTAAAACTACCATTTATTCCAGAAGATCCACGCATTGTTGATTCAACAGGCGCTTTGGAATTAAAAGAAGTTCCTGAAAAAATGTTGATTATTGGTGGCGGTATTATTGGCTTAGAAATGGGTACTGTTTACAGTACGCTAGGAGCCCGCCTAGATGTTGTTGAAATGATGGATGGCTTAATGCAAGGCGCCGACCGAGATTTGGTCAAAGTATGGCAAAAAATGAATGAGCATCGTTTTGATAACATCATGATTAACACCAAAACAGTTGCTGTGGATGCCAAAGAAGATGGTATTTATGTGACTTTTGAAGGTGAGAAAGCACCGAAAGAGCCACAGCGTTATGACTTAGTATTGGTTGCAGCCGGCCGTGCTCCAAATGGTTTGCTAATCGGAGCAGAAAAAGCTGGAGTAGCTGTTACCGATCGAGGCTTTATTAATGTTGATAAACAACAGCGAACCAATGTGCCGCATATCTATGCTATTGGTGATGTTGTTGGTCAGCCTATGTTGGCGCACAAAGCTGTTCATGAAGGTCATGTTGCAGCAGAAAATTGTGCTGGCCATAAAGCATTTTTCGATGCTCGTGTTATTCCTGGTGTTGCTTATACTGATCCAGAAGTGGCTTGGGTTGGTGTTACTGAGGAAATTGCTAAGCGCGATGGAATCAAGATTACTAAATCTATTTTCCCTTGGGCTGCTTCAGGCCGTGCAATTGCCAATGGCCGTGATGAAGGTTTCACCAAATTAATTTTTGATGCTGAAACAGGTCATATTATCGGTGGCGCAATTGTTGGTACGAACGCTGGAGATATGATTGGCGAAGTTTGCTTAGCAATCGAAATGGGTTGTGATGCGGAAGATATTGGTAAAACGATTCATCCACATCCTACATTGGGTGAGAGTATCGGTATGGCAGCAGAAGTTAGCTTAGGTTTATGTACTGATTTGCCACCACAACGCAAAAGATAAATTTTTAAAATTAAAATAATTGAATGTGCGATGAAAAGCAGCTATTGAATAGCTGCTTTTTTTTATATCAATGAAATTATTGATTTTTTAAATGGATGTATAACGGGTATAATAAAAGTTAATGTGATTAATTTAAAAGCAGAAGAGGATGTTAAATGAATAAAATAGTAGCGTCTCTTTGGTTGGTACTAGGTGTTTTATCAGCAACAACAGCTATCGCAAGAGATTATAGTGGCGAGATTCGCTCATTGCAGCGCTCTTGTAACAATCAGCGTGGGTCTTTATTGTATGATAGAAATGGTGCGCCAGCTTGTGATCAAATTGATCAACTTATCAAATTGCAACGCTTAGAAATTGAAGCTCAAGTGGCAAGGGAGACGAAGCAACCTATGCCATCACATACTGATATTAATATTAATCAAACAGTAGAGCACAGAGGCAAGAGAGTTTGGAGCAGCGCATTAGGTCGTTATTGTTATGAAAACCAATGGGGACATTTAAATTGTCAGAGATAATGATTTAGAATAATGATATAAAAAAGCCTACTTTGAAAGTAGGCTTTTTTTAAAACTTGGCACGCCCACGGGGATTCGAACCCCGGTTGCCGCCGTGAAAGGGCAGTGTCCTAGGCCTCTAGACGATGGGCGCATTCTCGTGTTTCTTTAAGAATCACGTTTAGAGGATCGTGATAATAAACAAATTTATTTTTACTGTCAATTAATTTTTGGCACGGATGATTAATTAATCTAATTGATTAGCCCGTATGATTGTTTATCGTTATGACTAAATTCGGTACAATGGGGGCCTAAATTGCTTGATGGATATTAGGTACATGAATATTTTAATTTGTAATGATGATGGTTACTTTGCGGAAGGTATTCAAACCTTGGCTGCGGCGACTGCAGAATTTGCTAATGTTCGAGTTGTTGCGCCAGATAGGGATAGAACTGCTGCCAGTAATTCACTAACATTAGACCGCCCATTGCAAATTAAGCAGGCTAATAATGGTTTTTATTATGTTAATGGCACGCCAACAGATTGCGTGCACATTGCTTTATATGCATTAGATGATTTTAAACCAGATATGGTTTTTTCTGGTGTTAATCATGGTGCGAATATGGGTGATGATACTTTATATTCAGGTACAGTAGCGGCTGCAACCGAGGCGCATCTATTAGGCATTCCAAGCGTTGCTTTCTCTTTGTGCGATAAAAGCAATGAATATTGGGAAACCGCGCGCCATGTTGTTTGGCAATTTGCAGAATATTTCACTCAAAATCAACCTCAAAGTAATTTATTGTGGAATGTGAATATTCCAAAAGTTAGGATAGAGGATTTGCAAGGCGTCAAAGTCGCTAGGTTAGGTCGCAGACACCATATTCAAAGTGTTGAAAAAATAGTGCACCCGAAAGGCAGTGATATGTATTGGATTGGGCCTCCTGGAGAGGCGCTTGATAATGTTGAGGGCACTGACTTTGCAGCAACCGCGGCTGGATTTGTATCTGTTACACCTTTAGCAATTGATTTGACAGATTACCCATCTTTATCAATGGTTAATCAATCTATTCGGGAATTATCTTTATGATGCCAAATGGGAAGAATCAGCATTGGGCTGGTTTCGATTTGCGCAGAGAGAGAATGATTAAGGAATTACGCAGTCTCGGTATTGAAAATCCATTGGTTTTAAAAACGATGTTTTCTATACCGAGACATTTATTTGTAGAAGAAGCCTTGCGCTCAAGAGCTTATGATAATATGGCATTGCCATTGGGAATGGGACAAACCATTTCTCAGCCTTATACCGTCGCAAAAATGACAGAACTTCTATTGGGGAATCGAACTGGCCCCATGAAAAATGTTTTAGAAATAGGTACAGGCTGTGGCTATCAGACTGCTATTTTGTTTAAGCTGGGTGTTTTTCAGGATATTTATTCCATTGAGCGCATTGCGGATTTGCATGAGTTGGCAAAGAAAAACTTACGGCAAGTAGGGGCTGCAATCGTGCGCTTGGTTTGTGGTGACGGCTATTTGGGATTGCCAAAGCAAGCGCCGTTTGATGGGATTATTGTTACTGCAGCACCAAAAGAAGTACCTGTTGATTTACTGAATCAATTGGCCATCGGAGGTCGCATGGTTTTACCGATTGATGAAGGTAACGTGCAATATTTATGGTTGATTGAAAAAGAAGCTTTGGGCTATCGTGAAACCTGTATTCAAAGGGTTAATTTTGTACCTTTGGTTCAGAATGCTAAATAAAATTGAAATTGCGTGTTAATTTTTTAAAATTGGATTGATAATTTTATCAATTAACGTTAAATATGGCTTTATTAAGTCTCGCAAGAATTTGGGTGAATGAAATGCAAAATAAATTATTAAGCCGAGTGGGTTTAATTGCACTAACACTAATGGTATTAGACGGTTGCTCTTCAATGCAACAAACACCATCTCCAATTGAAACTGGTTCGACAACGCCAGTATCCGGTGTTGGTGGTGATTATGTTGATAATAATCCGTATGGAACAACACAAATTGGTGGTGCAAATCAGCCGGTAACAACGGCACCAAGCTACCCTGTTGCGGGAAGCCAAAGTGGTGGTGGATATGTTCCATCATATGCACCCGTTGATATGAATGCGGCCAGTCACACAGTTGTTGCTGGTGATACGGTTTACAATATTTCTAAGCGTTACCAAGTTGGTCAAGAAAATTTAAAGGCTTGGAATAATTTAGACGGTAATAATATCCGTATTGGTCAGGTGTTAAGAGTTAAACCAGCGGGCTATACCGCGCCTACGCAATATCAAGCACCTGTTGTGGTAACAAATAATACTCAGCAGCCGCCAGCCACCAATACAAATGCAACAGTGACACAACCACCAGCAAATCAGCCAACAAATAATGCCGCTGGTACAAAAAACGTTGCAGGTATTACTTGGATGCGTCCAACGACTGGACAAATTCTTAGTGGTTTTAGCGAACAGACAAAAGGCGTGAATATTGGCGGTAAAGATGGACAGCCAATTGTTGCAGCTGCAGATGGTAAAGTGGTCTATAGTGGTTCTGGATTAAGAGGTTATGGAAACCTAATTATTATTCAACATAACCAAACATACTTAACTGCATATGGTAATAATAAATCAGTTTTATTAAAAGAAGGTGCTCAGGTAAAACGAGGCCAAACCATTGCTTACATGGGTAGCAGTGACAGCGATCGTGTTCAGCTTCATTTTGAAGTGCGTGAGCAAGGTAAACCTGTTAATCCAACTAAATTCATTCCTTTTTAAATGAAGTCATTGGAAATAAAAAAAGCTGCCAGATGGCAGCTTTTTGTTTTGTCGCTCAACTTAGTGGTTGTGACCGTGTGCACCATGAATATGACCATGTGCGATTTCTTCAGCAGAAGCTTCACGAACATCTTCAACTGTTGCTTTAAAGCGAATTTTCATGCCAGCTAAAGGGTGGTTTGCATCAACAATGGCTTTGCCATCAGCGATATCAGTAATACGGTAAATCAAAGTTTCACCTGTTTCTGGATCATCAGCTTCAAACATCATGCCAATTTCAACTTCTACTGGGAATACTTTGATATCTTCAATGCGGATTAACTCAGGTGTTTGCTCACCGAAAGCATCATCTGGAGACAAAGTGATATCAATCACGTCACCAATGTTTTTTTCATGTAAAGCTTCTTCTACTAATGGGAAAATGCCATCGTAGCCACCGTGTAGGTACATTAAAGGCTCTTCACTTTTGTCGATTAATTGGTCGTCGGCATCGTACATTTCGTACTGTAAGCTTACTGCGCTATTTTTTTGAATTGACATACTTGTCTCTGTAAAAATTGATGTATTAGCAATTAACTTATGTATGCTTTTCTATACATAAATTACCATATAGTGAAATGGTAACATTTTTTTACTAGCAGATGAAAAACTACGGTCAATAAAAAAATAAATAATTGTTTTTAAATTGGATTTATGTAACATACTGTATTTTTTATTGTTGTTGCTTTTTCTGTTAAATTATGTTGTGATTAAACGACAAGTAGAAATAATTTTAATTGTTATTTGCTTGGTTTGGATATTGTCATTTTTGTTAAGAGAGAATATTTAAGATATTGTTTGTAAAGAATTTTAAATATTCCTATCAATGAGTTTTTGGTATAAAAGAGATGTAAAAGTGATAACTCTAATATCACTCAGATTCTATATAAGATATCATTATCATATTGATAATAGGCTTGATTGCATTGCTGTAATAGTTAGTGCATAATGCTATCAAATTTTGGCATAAGTTACTTATTCTATTTCGGATTAAGTTCCTGTCTTATTTTTAACTAATATAAAGTATTAAAAAAAGGTATTTTCATGAAAAAATCTCTATTGGCTGCTGCATTAATGTCTTTGTTCTTAGCTGCTTGTGGCGGCGACCAACCTGCTGAAGAAGTTGCATCTGATGTAGCTTCTGACGTTGTTGCTTCTGAAGTTGTAGCTTCTGACGTTGTTGCTTCTGAAGAAGTAGTTGAAGTTGTTGCTTCTGAAGAAGTAGTTGAAGTTGTTGCATCTGAAGAAGCTCCTGCTTCTGAAGAAGCTGCTTCTAAATAATTCAGCTATTGAAAGACATTTCAGACTGAAAATGCAAAAAGCCACCCAAGGGTGGCTTTTGTTTTATCTATTGGTGATGCAATAAGTGATTTATAGTTGCGATAAAATATTGGCTAATTGATGAAGTTTTGGACCAACTGTTTTAATAAAGTGGTTTTCTTTCCAACTTGTTGCTGGAACGCTGGCATTAATAGAAAAGGCATGTCTTTTTGACGTTGAATCATATATTGGTACAGCAATGGCTAGAATGTCAGAAGAAAACTCACCATTTGATACAGTCATGTTATCAGCTTGGTAGCGCATAGCATGTTCTTCTAATGTTTTGAAAGCTTGATTTGCTAAATTCTCATTTTGAACAGAACTGAATAAATGTTGTTTAATCATTTTTCTGGTCGATTCATTTTGGGCACTATAATAAGCACGACCAATTGCTGTTTCTGCAATAGGAACAGTAGAGCCTACTTGTAGCTGTACAGCAATTTTTGCAGGGCTACGGATGCTTTCAATGTAGAGCATTTCTCCCGCTTCTTCCACCGCTAAACTAACTGAAACTTGGTTTTCTTCCGCAAAACGTATCATATGTGGTTTTGCCAATCGGGCAATGTCATAACGTGCCCATGCTGATGAGCTTAATTCTAAGGCTGCTTTACCTAGAAAGTAACCTTGTTCATCTTGTCTTAAAAAATTCAATCTAATCAATGTGTATATTAAACGTGATACTGTTGCTTTTGGTAAACCTGTTTTCTCACAAATGGTTTGATGGCTTAGGCCATATTTATTATCCTTAAATACGCTTAAAACACTTAAGCCACGTGCTAAGGCTGTAATAAATTGCCTATCATTTTGTTCTTCTGCTCGACTTATTTCTTCTAATATTTTATTTAACACTTTACAAACCCATCAATATTGATTAAATTATTTCGCATTGTAAAACAAAATTCCGTATTGCGAAACTAATAAAAGCAGTATATTGAAAACAGGGAGATTAGAGATGTCAAAACAAAGTACTCGTGCACCATTTATTTGGGAAGATCCGTTGCTATTAAATAGCCAGTTAACAGAAGAAGAACGCATGGTTGCTGATACAGCAGAGGCGTTTTGCCAAGATGTTTTAATGCCAGGCATTATAGAAGCAAATCGCCATGAGCATTTTGATACTAATCTAATGCGTGAGATGGGTGAGTTGGGTTTGTTGGGCTGTACTATTGATGGTTATGGTTGTGCAGGGATGTCATCTGTTGCTTATGGTCTAATTGCTCGTGCTGTTGAGCGAGTGGATTCTGGTTATCGTTCTGCTATGAGCGTGCAATCTAGTTTGGTTATGCATCCAATTTGGGCATATGGTACAGAAGAACAAAAAGAAAAATATTTGCCTAAATTGGCAACAGGCGAGTGGATTGGTTGCTTTGGTTTGACTGAGCCTAATGCCGGTTCTGATCCAGCAAGCATGCAGACTCGTGCGAAGAGAGTGGATGGTGGTTATTCTATTTCTGGCACGAAAATGTGGATTACTAATAGCCCTGTGGCTGATGTATTTGTTGTTTGGGCAAAAGATGATGCAGGGGAAATTCGTGGTTTTGTATTAGACAAAGGTATGAAGGGTTTGTCTGCACCAAAGATTGAAGGCAAGTTCTCTTTGCGTGCTTCTATTACTGGTGAAATTGTTATGGATGAAGTATTTGTTCCTGAAGAAAATGCATTCCCAGATATTCGCGGTTTAAAAGGTCCATTTGGCTGTCTAAACAAAGCTCGTTATGGTATTGCTTGGGGAGCAATGGGTGGTGCTGAATTCTGTTGGCATGCTGCGCGTCAATATACCCTAGATCGCCAGCAGTTTGGCCGCCCATTGGCTAATACGCAATTAGTACAATTAAAGTTGGCAAATATGCAAACTGAAATTGCTTTGGGTTTACAGGCAGCCTTACAAGTGGGTCGTTTAATGGATGAAGACAGAGCTGCTCCAGAAATGATTTCTTTAATTAAGCGTAATAACTGTGGTAAGGCTTTGGATATTGCCCGCATCGCACGTGATATGCATGGTGGTAACGGTATTTCTGATGAGTTCCATGTTATTCGCCATGTGATGAATTTAGAAGCGGTTAATACTTATGAGGGTACACATGATGTGCATGCATTAATTTTAGGGCGCGCACAAACTGGTTTGCAGGCTTTTGCATAATGTAGAAATATAAAATTCTGATTTGGGAAGCTTCGGCTTCCCATTTTTATCATTACTTTGGGTCATAGAATATAATAGAGGGAAACAAAAATGGTAAATGGTGCATTGTCAGGTATTAAAGTTTTGGATTTGTCTCGTGTTTTAGCTGGTCCGAGTTGTACTCAACAGTTGGCGGATTTGGGCGCAGAAGTGATTAAGATTGAGCGACCTGAAGTGGGAGATGAAACGAGACAGTGGGCGCCACCTTGTTTTCAGGATGGTACGTCAGCATATTTTGCTACGGTTAATCGAAATAAAAAATCAGTTACCGTGAATTTAAGCACTGCAGAAGGGCAAGATATTATTAAGCGGTTAGCACAAGAGGCAGATGTGCTAATTGAGAATTATAAGGTCGGTGGCTTAAAAAAATATGGTTTAGATTATGATAGCTTAAAAGATTTAAATCCTCGATTGGTTTATTGCTCGTTAACTGGATATGGGCAAACGGGACCTGATGCACATAAGCCAGGGTATGATTATATTATTCAAGGGTTATCTGGGTTAATGAGTATTACGGGACCAAGTGATGGAATGCCGCATAAAGTTGGCGTGGCTGTGGTGGATTTGTTTACTGGGTTACAAGCAACTGTTGGTATTCAAGCTGCTTTGATAGCGAGAGAGAAAACAGGGCGTGGTCAGTATGTTGATATTGCCTTGTTAGATAGTGCGATTGCAATGCTTGGTAATGTGGGTATGAACCATTTGGCAACAAATGAAGTGCCGCCACGTTTAGGCAATCATCATCCTAATATCGTGCCATATCAAGTTTTTGAGACAGCTCAAGAGCAGTTTTTAATTTTAGCGTGTGGTAATGATACCCAGTTTAAAAAAGTAACCCAAATCATGGGGCATCCTGAGTGGGCTGAAACCTTAAACTTTGCGACAAACCCTGATCGTGTAGAAAATAGAGAAGAGTTAACAAGGTTAATGACTCCTGTTTTCTTAACCAAAGAGCGTGATGAATGGATTCAATTATTTGAACAAGTTCAGGTTCCTTGTGGTCCTATTAATAATATTGCCGAAGCGGTGAAGCTGCCTCAAGTTGTTGAGCGTGGTATGATAATAGATAATTTTGAAAAACATGATGATTTGCGCGCTTTGGGTTGTCCGATTAAGTTAAGTGAGACGCCTGTTAGTTATCATTCTGCACCGCCTGCTTTAGGAGAGCATACAGAGGAGATTCTGGGTGCGATGGGGATGACTGAGGCGCAAATAGCAATGTTAAAAAATAACAAAGTCATTTAAAAAACAAAAATAACCCAAAATAAAAGGAAATAACTCATGACTGAGACCATTGAACGAGATAGTATGCAATTTGATGTTGTTATTGTTGGTGCTGGACCATCTGGTTTAAGTGCTGCTATTCGCTTAAAGCAGCTTGCACAGCAAAACGACAGAGAAATTAGTATTTGTATAGTTGAAAAAGCATCAGAAGTTGGTGCTCATAGTTTATCTGGTGCTGTGCTGGACCCCAAATCTCTGACTGAGTTAATTCCTGATTGGAAAGAGTTAGGAGCACCGTTAACTCGTCCTGTGACCAAAGATCAAGTTATTTTCTTAACTGAGAAAAAAGCATTTACATTACCAACGCCACCTAGCTTTAGAAATGAAGGCAATTATATTATTAGTTTGGGATTGCTATGTCGTTGGTTGGCAGAGCAGGCCGAAGGCATGGGTGTGGAAATTTATCCAGGCTTTGCTGCATCTGAAGTGTTGTATCACGATGATGGCTCGGTAAAAGGTATCTTGACTGGTGATATGGGCATTGGTAAAGATGGTGAAATGACTGATAACTTCATGCCTGGTATGGAGTTATTGGCACAACAAACTATTTTTTCTGAAGGCTGTCGAGGTTCACTCACTAAGGGCTTATTAACAAAATTCAATCTAACTGCAAATTCTCAGCCGCAAACTTATGGGTTGGGTATTAAGGAAGTTTGGGAAGTTGACCCTAGTGTTTCAGAGCCTGGAAAAGTAACCCATAGTGTTGGCTGGCCGATAAAGAGCGACACTTATGGTGGTTCTTTCTTATATCATTTAGATGATAATAAGGTTGCTGTTGGTTTTGTTATTGGATTGGACTATAGCAATCCATATTTATCTCCATTTGAAGAATTCCAACGCTTCAAAACTCACCCTGAAGTGAGAAAAGTCTTTGAAAATGGCCGTCGTATTGCTTATGGAGCAAGGGCTATTAGTGAAGGTGGCTTGCAGTCACTTCCAAAAGTATCCTTCCCAGGTGGTGTATTAGTGGGTGATACGGCTGGGTTCTTAAATGTACCGCGCATTAAAGGCAATCATACTGCAATGAAGTCAGGTATGTTGGCTGCTGAAGCTGTCTATGCTGTGTTGCAGGAGTCACAAGAATCTTATGACTCAAGTGTTGAAGCAGTAAGCTATGAAACATTATTCAAAGAAAGCTGGTTGTATCAAGAGTTACATAAGGTTAGAAACATTCGCCCATCATTTAAATGGGGTTTGTGGGCTGCAATGGCTTACTCTGGCTTGGATGAATACATTCTAAAAGGCAGAACGCCATGGACGCTTAAGCATCATGGTACTGATTATGGTTCGTTGAAAAAGGCAAAAGATTGTCAGCCTATTGAGTATCCAAAACCAGATAATGTTTTAACATTTGACCGTTTAACCAGTGTTTTCTTATCGGGTACGAATCATGAAGAAAATCAACCAGCACATTTGAAGTTATTGAGTGAAGATAAAGCCATTTCGGTGAACTACAATGAGTACGCTTCTCCTGAAACACGGTATTGTCCTGCTGGTGTTTATGAGATTGTACAAGAAAATGATCAGCCTAGATTGCAAATTAATGCTCAGAACTGTGTGCATTGCAAAACTTGTGATATTAAAGATCCAACACAAAATATTAATTGGACTTGCCCTGAGGGTGGTGGTGGTCCAAATTACTCTGCGATGTAAGTTAAGTTTAAAAAAAGCTGCTTTCGGGCAGCTTTTTTATATTTGATTGTTGGGTATGTTTTATAGATGCTGTTCTAGAAATTGTAAAGCAAAGACCACAGCTTGTTTGCGAATGGATTCTCTATCACCAGTGAATAATTGGCAGGATGCCCAAATGCGTTGTTTGCTTGCTAAACCAAACCAAACGGTACCAACGGGTTTTTCTTCAGAGCCACCTGTTGGACCAGCTATACCGCTAATGCTTATTGCAAAATTTGCTTTGGATTGAATAAGTGCACCTAAAGCCATTTCTCGAACGGTTTCTTCGCTAACGGCACCAAATTGTTCTAATGTTTGAGTGTGAACATTCAATAATTGTATTTTGGCTTCATTGCTGTAGGTGACAAAGCCCATATCAAACCATTCTGAACTTCCTGCTAATCGAGTGAGCTGAGAAGCCAGTAAGCCACCAGTGCAAGATTCTGCAACACTAATTTTGAGTTGCTTGGCTTGCAATTGCTTTGTAATGGTTCGTAGAAGTGTTTCAAACATGCTTTTTCCTAAAGTGACTAATTAAACCATTGGTTGATGAATCATGGGCTAGGTGGCCATTTTTGTCATGAAGCTCAGGTTCAATTTTTGCTGCAAGCACTTTACCATATTCAACACCCCATTGGTCAAAAGAGTTGATTCCCCAAATAACACCTTGAACAAAAACTTTATGTTCATAGGCGGCCAGTAGCATTCCAAGATTAAATGGCGTGACTTTATCTAGCATGAGTATGTTGCTCGGTTGGTTCCCATGGAAGAGTTTTTGCGGGAGCAGGGAATCACGCTCAATATTGGTTAGGTTTTGTTGTTGTAGTTCTTGGTAAACTTGCGCTTCTGTTTTTCCTTGCATGAGGGCTTGAGCTTGTGCCAAAGCATTGGCTACCAATACATGGTGCTGATTTTTGGTTGTTCGGTGGCTATGAATGGGAATAATGAAGTCACAAGGAACTAGTCGAGTACCTTGGTGGAGTAATTGAAAAAAAGCATGCTGGCAATTAACGCCTTCTTCTCCCCAAATAATAGGACCAGTATCAAAATCCAAGTAGGCGCCAGTACGACCATAGCGCTTTCCGTTACTTTCCATGTCGAGTTGTTGCAAATGAGCAGGGAAGCGTCTGAGCCCGTGGTCATAGGGAATGATGGCGTGACTGTGTGCGGCATAGAATGTGTTGTACCATAGGCCAATTAATGCCATTAAAACAGGGATGTTTTCACCAAATGGTGCATTAAAAAAATGGTCATCCATATTTCGAGCACCAGCAAGAAATTCTAAGAAATTTTCTTTACCAATGGCGCACATTAGAATTAAGCCAATGCTTGACCAGGTTGAATAGCGACCTCCGACCCACTCAAACATTGGGAAGATATTATCAGGTGATATACCAAACTGCGTTGCTTTTTCTATGGCGCTGGTTACCGCTACAAAATGTTGAGGAATGGCTTGTGCTGACAAGGAATTGAGAAACCAAGCTTTTGCTGCTTCTGCATTGAGGAGTGTTTCTGGTGTGGTAAATGACTTACTGGCAATAATAAACAGGGTTGTCGCTGGGTTTAACTTATCTAGTAGTTGTTGTAATGGAGAGCCATCAACATTGGCAATAAAATGCAGATTTAAGTTTGGATGCTGATAATGTTCTAAAGCTAAACAAGCCATTTGAGGACCTAAATCAGAGCCACCGATACCAATATTAACAATATCAGTAATGGCTTGTTGATTCGCGCCAAGGTGCTTTCCAGTGCGCACTGCTTCTGCAAAATTTAATGATTGATTTAAGGCTCCCTGAATAAGGGGAACGACGTTCTGACCATCTACTGTTATATTTTTGTTGAATCGGCTCGTAGCGCCGTGTGTAACACAGAACGGTGTTCACTGCTGTTAATTTTGATGCCAGATTGCATATCCAGCATCCATTGTTTTAATTGAGCAGTTTCAGCCAATTGCGTCAGTAATACCAATGTTTCCGAGGTAATCCTATTTTTACTGTAATCAAAAAGCAAATCATTGAGCTGAATGTGCATATTTTGAAATCTATTTGGATCGCCAGTAAATAAATCTCTCATGTGCAGAAATTTAGTAGCTCGTTGATGCTGATGCAGTTGAGCCCAGATACTGGTTTCATTGATAGCAGTTTTACTCACGCTCATGGCCTATTGTGAATTAATCTAGTTTAAGAAAATTATCGCGATAATATTTCATTTCTTCGATGCTCTCTTGGATATCATCTAAGGCTTGGTGAGCACCACGTTTAATAACACCTTTGGCAATTTCAGGGCGCCAGCGGCGAGCTAACTCTTTTAATGTTGATACATCTAAATTGCGATAATGGAAGTAATTTTCCAGTTTTGGCATGTAGCGCACCATAAAGCGACGGTCTTGATGGATCGTATTACCACACATTGGGCTGGTTTTTTCTGGAACCCATTCTTGTAAGAATGCAATTAGTTTTTCTTCAACTTCAGCTTCGGTTAATGAAGATACTTTAACACGCTCAGTTAGGCCCGTTCGGCCATGAGTAGCGGTATTCCATTCGTCCATATTGTCCATCATTTCATCGCTTTGATGAATGACGAAAATATCTGATTGTGCCAAGGTATTGAGATTTTTGTCTGTTATAATCATGGCAACTTCAATAATACGGTCGTGTTCAGGGTTTAAGCCCGTCATTTCCATATCTAACCAAACTAAGTTTTCGGCGTTTTGCATAGGATTTAGTGTGCCTTTTTGTATGAAATGATGATAAATCCCTGTATTGTGCAGCACCACACTTGAATTTTCAACTTCACAGTCTTAGTTTTATCGTTATTAAGCGATAAGAAAGCCTGCTAAATAAAGAGTTTTTTATGGTACAAGGATTATTTTTATTATTTTTTGCAGTGACAATGCTGGGGAAATTGTATTTATCAATACGGCAAAGTCAGGCAGTTCTTTCTCATCGAGGATATGTACCTGATGATTTTGATAAGCAAGTGACTTTAGACGAGCATCAGAAAGCAGCAGATTATACTTTAGCCAAACAACGTTTAGCACGTTATGAAATTCTTTTTCAGGCAGCCTTGTTATTGGTTTTTACTTTAGGTGGTGGACTCAATTTATTGGCTTCATTGTCGTTGAAATGGATGAATGGTCCTATTAGCCAAGGTGTGTTGCTGATTATTTTATTTAGTATTGTGAACGGTGTTTTATCGATGCCATTTTCTTTATACCAAACCTTTGTAATTGAGAATCGTTTTGGGTTTAATAAATCAACATTCAAAATGTTTATTGTTGATCAGATTAAAGGCACGGTGCTGGGGTTGGTTCTTGGTGTTCCTTTGTTATATGCCGTTATTTATTTGATGGGAGCAATGGGCGGGGCTTGGTGGCTATATGTTTGGGCATTATGGTTAGTATTTTCTTTGGTTCTAATGTGGGCATTTCCAAAATGGATAGCACCCATTTTCAACCAATTTAAACCATTAGAAGATGAATCGTTGAAAAGTCGAATTGAAGCGTTGCTTAGCAGAACAGGTTTTAAAAGTGATGGCGTTTTTGTGATGGATGGTTCGAAGCGCTCAGGACATGGTAATGCTTACTTTACAGGATTAGGTAAACAAAAACGCATTGTCTTTTTTGATACATTGCTAGAGTCATTAAGCGAGCGAGAAGTTGAAGCGGTATTGGCGCATGAATTAGGACACTTTAAGCACAAGCATATTTTGAAGCAAATGTTTATTACATTTGGTTTGGCATTGTTGGTGCTGTATGTTTTGGGTTTGTTAATGCCCAATATCCAGTTTTATGAGGGTTTAGGTGTTCAGGCTGAATTTAGAAGCCATGCCATGGCATTGTTATTGTTTATGTTGGTATTACCTCTATTTACATTTCCATTCTCGCCATTAAGCAGTTTAATGTCTCGCAAGAATGAGTTTGAAGCTGATCGATTTGCAGCGAAAGAATCCTCAGCAAAAGATTTGTGTTCAGCTTTAACTAAACTATATCGTTCAAATGCAGCAACGTTAACTCCTGATGCGTGGTATTCTCGTTTCTACGATTCACATCCAAATGCCAGTGAGCGTTTGGCTGCTTTACATCCTCTACAAGAGTTAAAATAAACATGCAAAAAGCACAAATTATTACAAGTTATGGTCGTCGTTACATTGTTCGTGATGAAGCGGGGGTTCGCTTTGATGCCACAACTCGGAAAAAAAGAGTGGATTATGCATGTGGAGATTGGGTTAATATTACCCCGATTAATGCAGAGCAAGTGGTTATTGAAGACTTCTTACCACGAAGTAGTTTGCTGTATCGCCAAGATGCATTTAAAAGTAAATTGATTGCAGCGAATGTAACGCAATTATTAATAGTTGTTGCCAGCGAACCTTCGCCAAACGAAATGTTGGTACAGCGCGCATTGTTGGCTGCAGAGGCGGCGAATATTAAAGCCACAATTGTTTTGAATAAAAATGATTTAGCCGGAAGCGATGTATGGGCGAACACTTTCTCGTTCTATGAAAGTTTAGGATATGATTTTGTTCGAGTGAGTGCTTTGGATGGTGCTAATAGCTTATTGCCTATATTAGAAGGGCATTGCAATATCTTTTTAGGGCAATCGGGTATGGGGAAATCAACATTAACCAATGCTTTATTGGGAGAGAATATTGCTAGAACGGGTGATATTTCTGTTGCTTTAGATTCGGGCAAACACACAACTACTCATGCTCAATTATATGATTTAAATGAAAATACTCAAATTCTAGATTCTCCAGGATTACAAGCTTTTGGATTACATCATTTGAATTCTGTTGATTTGTTGCATTACTTCCCTGATTTAAGACATTTGGTTGGGGAGTGTAAATTTCACAATTGTACTCATAGAAAAGAGCCTGGCTGTGCTGTTAAAACGGCTGCAGAGGTCGGTGCCGTGCAAGAAAAAAGGGTATTGTTTTTGCAGTCTATTACAGATGAGCTGTTAAGATAATTAAGCAATATAAAAAAAGCCTCTATTTTAATGAATAGAGGCTTTTTAACATGAAGAACAGAGTAGGTTACTTAACCCCAGCTTCTTCTAGGATTTTAGCCACTTTGTCCATCACTTTGCTTGTGCGAATTTGATCCAATAAAGTCTCTTTCATTTGAGCAAATGGTACTTTTTCAGCTGTTGTTCTTGTATCAGATATGCGAATCAAGAAATATTGACCATCTAATTGAATTGGTTTAGCTGTAATCTCATTTTTTACCATTTGTTGAGCAGCATTGGCTAGCTCTGGTGGTAATTGTTGAGGAGTTAACCAGTCAGATTGGAAGTTAGATAGGTCTCCATGCTGTTTAGCCAAGTTCTCAAAAGTCATGCCTTTAACTAGCAATTCTTGTGCTTTTAAGGCAGCCTCTTCGCTTTCGAAAGCAATATTTTGCAAACGAATTTCTCGGGTTGCATTGTTATAAGCTTCCAATAGTTCTTGGTCGGATACTTGAATGCTTTGTTTTAAATATTCAACGTATTCGTTAGCGTAAAACTGAGCTTCAAAGTTGGCAAACTGTGCTTTGATTTCTGGCTTTTGATCCAAGCCTTCTTTCAAAGCTGCTGCTTTTAAAACATCAGCTTGTTGTAGATTCTTAGCGATTTCTTTTTTAATTTCTACCGCTTCATTTTCAGGTAGAGCAGTCTGCCCCATTTGAGCCATTTGTTGCACAACTACTTTGTAAGTTGCTTCAACACGCAACTTATCAATTTCAGGTGCTTTTGCGATTGCTAACCCAAAAACTGACGCAGCTAAAGTTGCTGCAATCCATTTTTTATTCATGTTATGCCCTTGTTGAAAGAATTAGTTATTCTCTTTGATGTTGGCTTTTCTATAAAGCTGACCAATAGCATTATCAATACGTTGGTTTTGTAAGCTGGCTTTAATTGCGCTTTCTACCTCAGAAAATTGAGGAATATCTACAGCTCTACGCTCAGTAATGGCGAAGATCGCGTACATTGTCTGACCAGTCATGTCTTGGCTTTGTAGAGCTGTTTTGGTGTAATCACCTTTTTTCAAGTCTTTTAGAGCTGTATATAGTGGAGGAGCACCAGCTTCTAAGTCTTTTAGGCGAACATAACCTTCTTTGTAACCACCAGTTGTTTTTACTTCAGGATCTTCTGAGTATTTTTTAGCAGTTGCTTTGAAATCTTTTTTCTTGCTTAAATCAGACAATGCTTGATTTGCTTTTTTCTCATCGCTTGTTACGATTTCAGCCAATTGAATTTCTTCAGTGCCTTTGTAAATGCTAACAACTTTGTCATATTCAGCTTTAATGTCTTTGTCTGTCACTGGGTTTTTTTCGACAGCTTTAAACATAAAACCTTGTACTAATAAATCATTTTCAAATTGAGCTAAATCTTTTTGGAAGTTAGCATCTTTATCTGAGCCGTTCTTTTTAGCTTGTTCTTTAATATCCGTGATGATTTTTTTAAATTCATCGGTATTTTGAATTTTTTGTTTTTTAGCTTCTTGAACGATTAAAGTTTGTGTCACTAAACGATTTAATAGGTTTTGGCGAAGTTCTGGAGAGTCCTGTACTTGATTTTGGCTTTGTTCTTTTAGGAACGCAACTTGGCTATCAATTTCTTTACTGTCAATTACTTGACCATTAATTGTTACCAATGGTTTTGCCATTAGGCCACCAGAAAATGCTAAAGCCAAGGCTGCAACTGTTAAACGTAGTTGAGATTTTTTCATTGTGAATACTTTCTTAATTGTTCTTTACTTCGCTACTTGTTGATATTCAGTAGCAGTCAGTGCCCGAATATTTAGAGCATGTATTTTACTGTCATAGAGGTCTTTGAGCAAATCCTGGATCAAGCGTTGACGTGTAATTCGAGATTTATCAATAAAAACATCGCTAACAATTAAAAGTTTATAGTGACCACCACCAGAATTTCCTGCGTGCCCTGCATGGCGAAAACTATCATCCTCGTACTCTAGCACAAGCGGGTTTAATGATTGAAGTCTTTCGTTAAAAATCTTTTCCATTATGGTAGTGCCTGTACAAAAGGTTTAATAAGGATTTCTTCATAAACTCCAGCATGTACGTAAGGATCATCGCTTGCCCAAGCTTCAGCGTCATCTAAAGTATTAAATTCAGCAATAATTAGGCTGCCTGAAACAATATCTGGGTTTTCTGGTTGTGGGTTAGGGCCCGCTACCACTAGGCGGTTTTCTTGTTGTAATAGCTTTAAGCGTTTTAAATGATCTGGGCGAGCAGCTAAACGAGCTTCCATGCTGTCATCAGTATCAGTCGCGAGTATCATATATAGCATGTTATTTTGTATCCTCAGGAAGGTGTTTTGAAATAAAGAAAGCTTGGACAATAAAAAAGACTAACATGAGTCCAGTAAAGCCAAATGTTTTATAACTTACCCATTGGTCTTGGGTGAAATTATAAGCCACCCAAAGATTAATTGTGCCAGTTGCGGCAAAAAAAGCAATCCATGCATAAGCCAGTTTATTCCATACATTATCAGGCAGTTTTAATTCTTTACCCATCAATAGTTTTAAACCATTTTTCTTCATAATTTGGCTAACTAAAATAGCAATGGCTGTTGCCCATAATAACAAACTGGCTTTCCATTTAATAAAATCAGCATTGTTAGTGATAATGGTTGCACCACCAAAAACAACAATTAAGCCAAGGCTAATCCACTGCATTGGCTCTAAATGTTTAACTTTTATCCAAGTTATAGCTGCTTGTCCAACACCAACAACCACAGCAACGGCAGTTGCAATTCTAATGTCTTTTGTTAAGTAATATGCAACAAAAAAAAGAATTAATGCTAAGAAATCACCTAAAGCTTTCATAAAACCTCGTTAATCTATGATTGAGTTTTAATTTGTAATAATGGAGGCTAATTTTATTATTTCAAGTAGATTAACAACTTAATTGGCATTTTTATGGCCTTATATTTCAATAGGAATTAAATGAAAAGGGTGCTATACGCATAAGTTAAGTGTAAAATGCTGTATGATGTCACCTCGAAACTTTCCTTGCTAAAATCGGGGGTTTATCAAGTAAAGTAAGCGAAAATAGCGAGAATATTAAAAAAATATTAACAGAGTTTGATTTAGGTAAAGTTACCAAAGTTAAATAATTGTCATCATTATGATAACAACCAATGGTATTTTATGTACATTTCATAAAAAGCTGTTGTATACTTAATATGAATAAACCTAAGTTATTAAATTGGGTTTTTGTATATTGAGTTCCATTTTAAATTTTAAAAAATCCAACCAAATTGGGTTGGATATATTTGTATTCATTAATTCGCACTGGTTCAAATAAAAAGTGCTTGAATAAATAACACGGGGATAGGTTGTGAATTCGAATTTTAAATTGAAGTTAATTACAGCAACACTAATGGTAGTGAGTTCTGTTTCAGCGCATGCTTCCTTAAGTGGTTTAAATGTGAATTCTTATCTAGGTGAACCATTCTCAGGAAGTGTTGTCGTTTCTGGACCAAGTGCTCAAGAAATATTAAATAATAAAGTTGCCGTACAAGTAGATGATGCGCGCATTACGACAACCGTGACTAAGCAAGGGAAAGATGCAGTTGTTAATTTCCGCTCTAGTCAGCCAATTAACGATTCTATCTTAAGATTTAAATTAAGAGCATCAAGCGAAAGCCGTACCTACACAGCTTTACTTGATCCAAAAAATAATGGTTCTGTAGCAAAATCAGGTCAAAAATCAAAAGCTTCTCCTGAAGTATCTGGAAATAAAACACAACCAACGGTTAAGGCTAATCAACATTTTGTACAGCCAAAACAAACAATCTACGATATTGCCCGTATTTACAAACCTAAAAATCTAACTTTACAGCAAACAGCTCGTGCTATCGCTCGTGCAAATCCTAAAGCATTTAGAAACGGCAATTTAGATAACTTATTTGCAGGTGTTACTTTAACTATTCCAACTGCAAAACAAATGCAAGCATTGTCAGCTCCAGTGCAAAAACCAGCAGCTGCTAGAAATACAGCTCCTGCTGCTGTACCAAAAGCAGTGGTTAAAGATGATGCAAAAGAAACAGATAATGCTGCTAAGCCTACTCAAACAGAAAAAGTAGAAGATGCAACTGAAGCATTGCCAGAAGAGGCTGTAGCCAGTGATTTGTTAGCAGCAAGTGAAGAAGAAGTAGCTAGCGAAGAAATCGCAAGTGAAGAAATGGCAGCTTCAGAAGAAATTTCTGAAGAGGAAGAGGAAGCATCCGCAGCAAAAGCGGCTGAGCGTGAACGATTACGAGCCGAAGCGGAAGCTGCAAGATTAGCACTTGAAGCAGAAAATGAAACAGATTGGATGGCATACGCACCTTATTTAGGTGCTGGTGTTGTTGCTTTATTATTGTTGGCATATTTCTTACGTCGAAAACGTTCAGAACTAGATGATGATGATTTACCACCACCTTCTGATCCTTCTTTTGATGATGAGGAAGAAACTGTCGATGAGCAGCCTAAAGCGAAAAAAAGTTTATTCGCAGCCTTACCTTTCGGACGCAAGAAAAAAGAGATTGTTGATGATGCGGATTCAGCAGAAGATGATATTGATCTGATTGATGACGAGTTTTTAGAAGACATCACATTTGATGCAGTAGGTGAAGAACAAGTCGTTGAAGATATTACTCTGCCTGACGTTGAATCAGTTGCTGATGAAATCAAAAAACCAGCCCGTGATTTGAGTTCTTTATTACAAAAAAATGCCCAAAAAGAGCCTAAAGAAGAAGCTTTACCAAGTTTAGATGATTTAGCTGATTTTGCATTACCAGAAGAAGAGGCTGTTGCCGTTACGACAACTTCTGCAGTAGAAGCAGCTGATGAAGATGATTTTCTAGATTTAGATGACTTATCATTTGATTTAGATGAGGTTAGCTTTGATGAGCCAGTGGCAAAAGAAGAGCCAGTATCAGCGGTAGCCAAAGAGGTAAAAGAGGGCGATTTAGATTTCTCTGATTTCGAAATCTCTTTTGATGATAGTCAAAAATTAGATTTTTCAAGTCAAATTGCTCCAGATGTTGAAACGAAGCCAGAGACTGTTGATACAGCTATTGCAGAAGCTCCTGAGCCTGAAAAGGTTGTAGCTGATACGGATAGTCAACAGAAAAAATCAATGTTTGCTGAAATCGGAGACAGTGATTACACGTTGGATTTTGATGATAGTTTAACATTTGATTTGGACCAAATTGATTTGGGTGAAGCTATTGCTGCGCCAGAAAAAATTGAGCCAATTTTTGTGGATGAGCGAGAATATACGCCAACCAAACCAGAAAAAACACCAACACACAAATTAGAAACAGCTCCTTTAGCAAAGGCAAAAGAAGCGGTTGTAGAACAAAAATCTGATTTGGATCTTGATTTTAATGACAGCATTTCTGTTGAAGAAACTTCTATCGCACCAGTAGCTACTCCCGTGGTTGCGGAGCCTGAATCAGATGATTTAAGTTTAGATTTTGATTTGGATTTTGGTGATGCAGCCACTATTCAAGTTGAAGATAAAGTTATTTCAGAGCCAAAAATGAATTCATTGGCGGCAAAATTGCCTGAATCAGAAGCTGTTGATGATTTAGATTTCGATTTGGATTTTGGTGATGTAGCTTCTATTCAAGTTGAAGAAAAAGTGATTCCAGAGGCAAAAACTAATTCAGTAGTAGAAGAATTGCCTGAATTGGATATTGCAGCTGATGATTTTGATTTGTCTTTGGATGGTGATTCATCTACCTTGGCTCCTGATTTACAAGTTAATCTAGAATCTGATGCGGCTAAAGTAGCTTTAACAGATGATAGTAAAACGGTTGATTTGCCGCTAAATGAAGAAGGATTGCAAGAATTTGATTTAGCTTTAGATGATTTGAAGAACATTGACTTGGAAGAGGTTGAAGATGTCGCTTCTGTAGAAGATGATTTGGACGCTCCTCTTCCTGTTGATGATGCTGAAGCGGGTTCTGATGGTTTAACTCCTGGTGATATTAGTCAGGAAGTGATTAAAGAAACTGTAGATATGGCCTTGAAAGCAAAAATCGACTTAGCTGAAACATATTTAGATATGGGTGATTCAGAGGCTGCTGAAGAAGCTTTGGAAGAAGTGCTTGAGGAAGCCAAAGATGAAGCTATTATCGCAAAAGCAAAAGCATTAATGGCTAAAATTTAATTAATTAATATTGTTAAATCATTCGGTTTACTAAGCCCAAGTGTTAACTTGGGCTTTTTGTTTGGTGAACTTGTGGTTACAATAATCGTTTTGCGTAAAGAACAATGGATTCAGAAACCAATCGCATATTATTAACAGTGACTTATGATGGCTCTGCTTTTCATGGTTGGCAAATTCAGCCTCAAGGTGTTGTTACTTTGCAAGCTGCTTTAGAAAAAGCCCTTGGCAAAATTGCAAAACATCCTGTACAAACTATTGTTGCAGGAAGAACAGATGCTGGCGTGCATGCTACTGCGCAAATGGTGCATTTTGATACATCGAGTGTACGTCCTATGCAAGCATGGATTCGAGGGGTGAATACTTTTTTGCCATCGCAGATGGCAGTGGTTAGCGCTCAGGTTGTAGATGATGCATTTCATGCTCGATTTGATGCTTTTTCACGGCGATATCGTTATGTGTTAACGAATAATGCAGTTAGACCTGCTTTATTGGCAGGTAAGGTTGGTTGGACATTTTGGGCTTTGGATGTTGAGAAAATGCAAGAAGCTGCACAATGTTTACTAGGGCAGCATGATTTTTCTAGTTTCCGTGCAGCAGAATGTCAGGCAAAATCGCCTATTAAAACGATGACGAAAGTTGATGTTTATAAAAAGGATGATTTTGTATGCTTTGATTTTGAAGCCAATGCATTTTTACATCATATGGTCAGAAATCTTGTTGGTGCATTGGTTTATGTTGGTTCTGGACGGTTAACAATTCAGCAATTTAAAGATATATTGTTAGCAAAAGATAGAACAGTTGCTCCGCCAACGTTTATGGCCGATGGTTTGTATTTGACAGGTGTCGATTATCCTAATAAATATGAAATTGAGTCGATGCCAGTGCCAGGTTGGTTATGGGGAAAATAGATAAAATAGAATGTTGATGGTTTATCCAGACATAAAGTATAAAAACAAATGGGGGAATGAAGGAAAATGGTTCGGGTAAAAATTTGTGGTATCACGAATTTGGAAGATGCTAAACAAGCTGTTCAATTTGGTGCAGATGCTTTGGGTTTTGTTTTCTATGAAAAAAGCCCTCGTTATATTCAGCCAGAAGCAGCGCAAGAAATTATCCAACAACTTCCTGCTTTTATTACTTGCATTGGTCTGTTTGTGAATGCAAGTGCTGCTGATGTAGACCATGTTGTTACGGTTGCTGCATTGGACCTTTTACAGTTTCATGGTGATGAATCACCTGATTTTTGTTGTCAATTTAAACGCCCTTATATCAAGGCTATTCGTGTGAAAACACAACAAGATATTGAGAAAGCAATGGAACAATTTACTGAAGCTAGAGCGCTTTTGCTAGATGGACATGTTGATGGTCTATTTGGTGGTACTGGTCAAACATTTGATTGGCAAGTTTTACCAGAGCGATGGCGTATGCCATGGGTGCTATCTGGTGGATTGAATCCGCATAATATCAAGGAAGCCATTCAGGCAACGGGTGCCGTTGCTGTTGATGTATCAAGTGGTGTGGAATATAAAAAAGGACAAAAGGACTTACAAAAGATGAAACAGTTTATAGAAGGAGCGAAACATGCAGGATTATAATTTCCCGGATAGCCAAGGTTGGTTTGGGCAACATGGTGGTATGTTTGCATCTGAGACATTGATACCAGCATTATTAGAATTAAAACAAGCTTATGAACAAGCGAAGCAGGATCCTGATTTTTGGGCTGAGTTTCATCATGATTTAAAACATTATGTTGGGCGACCAAGCCCTGTTTACCATGCTAAACGTTTATCAGAGCATTTAGGTGGCGCACAGATTTATTTGAAACGTGAAGATTTGAATCACAGTGGTGCTCATAAAATTAATAATACGATTGGTCAGGCTTTGTTGGCTAAGCGAATGGGTAAAAAGCGTGTTATTGCCGAAACAGGTGCAGGGCAACATGGTGTAGCGTCAGCTACTGTTGCTGCTCGATTTGGCATGGAGTGCGTGGTGTTTATGGGCGCTGAAGATATTCAGCGTCAAGCACCCAACGTATTTCGCATGAAATTATTGGGTGCAGAAGTTGTTGCTGTTGAGTCTGGTTCTAAAACGTTAAAAGATGCTATGAATGAAGCTATGCGAGAGTGGGTAGCTCGTGTAGATGATACTTTTTACATTATTGGTACTGCTGCTGGCCCATTGCCTTATCCTGAAATGGTGCGTGATTTTCAATGTGTTATTGGAAATGAGGCCAAAGAACAGATGCTTGAAGCCATTGGTCGTCAGCCTGATATTGCCGTGGCTTGCGTTGGTGGTGGTTCAAATGCAATCGGATTGTTTCATCCTTATATCGGAGAGTCAGGCGTTCGTTTGGTGGGCGTTGAGGCTGGTGGCAAGGGTGTGAATACACCAGAGCATGCTGCTCCTATTTCTTCTGGTGCGCCATTAGGTGTTTTACATGGCTTTAGAAGTTATTTGATGCAAGATGATAATGGGCAAATTTTAGGTACACATTCGGTATCAGCGGGTTTGGATTATCCTGGAATTGGTCCAGAGCACAGCCATTTGCATGATTTAAAACGGGTTGATTATGTTACTGCGAATGATGATGCTGCATTAAATGCTTTTCACGATCTTTGCCGCTTAGAAGGCATTATCCCAGCTTTAGAAAGTAGCCATGCACTGGCTTGGGCAATTCAAGAAGCACCTAAAATGAGTCAAGATAAAGTGATTTTGGTGAATTTATCGGGTCGTGGTGATAAGGATATTAATACTGTTGCCCGTTTAGCTGGCATAGAACTTTAAGGAATAATGATGAGCCGTATTAAAGAGTGTTTTGCTAAGCTAAATGGTGAAAAAGCATTGATTCCTTATGTGACAGTTGGGGATCCTGATGTTCAAACAACATTAGATTTGATGTTGAGCATGGCAGACAATGGTGCTGATATTTTAGAATTAGGCGTTCCATTTTCTGATCCTATGGCTGATGGCCCTACAATACAAAGGGCAGCGGAAAGAGCATTGAAAAAAAACATCAGCTTAAAAGATGTTTTAATGCTAGTTAAAGCTTTTCGTGAGAAAAATCAACATACGCCAGTGGTTCTAATGGGATATTTGAACCCAATACACAAAATGGGGTATGAGCATTTTGCAGTTGAGGCAAAGGCTGTTGGTGTTGATGGGGTGTTAACCGTTGATTCACCTATTGAAACCATTGCTCCACTGCAAGAGCAATTGCAAAAAGTAGACATTGATTGTATTTTTTTAATTGCACCAACAACGACAGCTGAGCGTGTTAAAGAAATTGCCAAATTGGCTTCTGGATTCGTTTATTATGTTTCACTAAAAGGCGTAACTGGTTCAGCACAGTTGGATACTCAGCAAGTTTCGAGTAAAATTGAGTTTTTACGTCAATTTATCGATTTGCCAATTGGTGTTGGTTTTGGCATAAAAGACAAAGATAGTGCAAGGCAGGTTGGTGCTGTTGCCGATGCTGTCATTGTGGGTAGTCGTTTGGTGCAAGCTATTGAAGAGCATCCTCAACATGAAGTTGATGCTGTTGTACCAATTATCCGCGAGTTAAAAGAAGCGATTTTATAAGCGGCGATTGCTCAAATAAACAACAAGGAGTTAAAAGCCATGAGTTGGCTGGATAAAATATTACCACCTAAAATTAAACGCACAGCTGAAAAGAAATCTTCAGGAGTGCCTGAAGGCTTATGGGCTAAGTGCCCATCTTGTTCAGCAGTTTTATACGCGACAGATTTAGAGCAAAATATGCAAGTTTGCCCTAAGTGTGGTCATCATCATCCACTTAGCGCTCGTGCTCGCCTTGATATGTTGTTGGATGATAAAGGCCGACAAGAAATTGGTGCTGATATCAAACCTGTTGATATTTTAAAGTTTCGTGATAGTCGTAAATATACCGATCGCTTAAGTGCGGCTCGTAAGAGCACATCAGAAGATGATGCGATTGTTGTCATGTCTGGAACTTGTGAAGGTAAACCTTTGGTTGTAGCCGCTTTTGAATTTAAATTTATTGGTGGTTCAATGGGTTCTGTTGTTGGTGAACGTTTTGTTAGAGGTGTGAAAGAAGCTGTTCGTTTGAATTGCCCATTTGTGTGTGTGGCTACTTCAGGCGGTGCTCGTATGCAGGAAGGTTTGACGTCGCTTATGCAGATGACTAAAACATCAGCTGTTTTGCATTTGTTAAGTAACAAACAACTGCCTTTTATCTCTGTTTTAGCAGATCCTTGCTTTGGCGGTGTATCAGCTAGCTTTGCATTTTTGGGTGATGTGGTTCTTGCTGAACCTAAAGCATTGATTGGTTTTGCGGGCCCTCGTGTAATTGAGCAAACAGTTCGTGAAACCTTACCAGAAGGTTTCCAACGTTCTGAGTTGTTGGTAGAAAAAGGTGCAATTGATCAAATTGTTGATCGCCGTGAGTTAAAACAGCGTATCTTAGAAATTACTACCATGCTACAGCGACAAGAAGCCATTGAAGTGACAGCTTAAGCTTGTTTTTATTAAGGCTGCCTGAAAGTAGGCAGCCTTTTTCTATGGAATAACGTGCTTTATGACGTAGTGTGGTAAATTTCGTTATAATGATGGGCAGTTAAATTGTATTTTTTTGATTAGAAAAGGTCTGCATGCCTGATTATATGGATAATAATCTTCAACAAGAAACATTGGAGCGGGTTTTATTGCTCGGTGTTAATTTCACAACTCTTATGCATGAAGGTAAGGTTTTACGGCAGCATAATTTTGAAACCTCAATGGCTGAGGCTAAGGAGTTGGTATGGGCGAGTGGGGTTGAGCTAGTTGAAACAGTAACTTGTCAGCGTGACAAACCGCATGCTGCATTATTTGTTGGTTCGGGTAAAGCCGATGAGGTTGCAGAAACAGTATCTAATCTTGAAATTGATTTAGTGGTGGTTAACCATGAGCTCTCTCCAACACAAGAGCGCAACTTAGAACGTGTTTTTCAGTGTCGTGTTTTAGATAGAGTGGGTTTAATTTTGGCTATTTTTGCCAGACGAGCAAAAACCCAAGAAGGTAAATTACAAGTTGAGCTTGCTCAGTTAAATCATTTATCAAGTCGTTTGGTTCGTGGATATAGCCACTTACAGAGCCAACGTGGTGGCGTTGGTTTGCGTGGTCCAGGTGAAACACAACTGGAAACAGATCGCCGTTTAATTGGTCATAAAATCAATTACTTGAAAAAAGCATTATTGAAAGTAGAGAAACAACGCGATACGCAGCGTAAAAATCGCTATCAAAATGGAGTTGTTGTGTTGGCGTTGGTTGGTTATACAAACGTTGGTAAATCAACGATTTTTAATCGCTTAACCAAAGCTGATGTATTGGCAAAAGACCAACTTTTTGCAACATTGGATACAACGGCAAGACGATTATTTTTAACGCCAGATAGACAGGTTGTTTTAACGGATACTGTGGGTTTTGTGCGAGACTTGCCGCATGGTTTGGTGAAAGCCTTTCATGCCACCTTAGAAGAAACCAAGTTAGCAACTGTTTTGCTGCATGTTGTTGATGGCTCTAATCCAGAGTATGAAAGACAAATGGATGATGTGAATCAGGTATTAAAAGAAATTAATGCACATGAATTACCTCAATTGGTGTTATATAATAAAATTGATTTAATTCCAGAGAATGAACGACCTGAGGCAGGTATTTTATACAACGCATCAGGCAAGCCAGTTGCTGTTAATTTATCAGTACAAGAAAATATTGGCTTAACAGACTTACGCGAAGCTTTGAAGCTCTTGGCTTTGCAACATTAATTGTGTCTAAAACACACTATTAGGATAGACGATGACCGAACAAAATAATTCTTTGGAACAAGGTGAGCTAAATAAACCGCGTCATAGCAGCATTTATTTATTGCCTAATTCCTTTACCATTGCTGCATTATTTGCTGCTTTTTATGCCATTATTATGGCGACGATTCATGAAAACTATGAAGTTGCAGCCATTGCTGTTTTCATTTCTATGATTTTGGATGGCATGGATGGACGTGTTGCTAGGTTAACCAATAGTCAAAGTGCTTTTGGCGAGCAGTTAGATAGTTTGGCAGACATGGTTAGCTTTGGCGTTGCTCCTGCTTTAATTGCTTATAAATGGCAATTACTTGAGTTTGGTAAGATTGGTTATTCCATTGCTTTTATTTACTGTGCTTGTGCAGCATTGCGTTTAGCTTTGTTTAACACCATGATTGGTAAAGTAGATAAAAAATGGTTTATTGGTATTCCTAGTCCGACAGCAGCAGCATTGGTAGCTGGTTTTGTTTGGGTTTACCATGATTACGGTGAGAAAATTCCATATATTGGCGAATTTTATGCTTTTCTAACTTTATTCGCAGGGCTGTCAATGGTTGCGCAGGTTAAGTTCTGGAGTTTTAAAGAGCTGCATGTGCGTAGAAAAGTGCCTTTTGCGGTACTGATTTTAGCTGTCATTGTTTTGCTGGTGATTTCTTGGAAGCCATCAGTCGTGCTGTTTAGTTTCTTCTTTGTTTATAGTTGTTCTGGTTATGTTATGGCCGGATGGCGTTGGTTGAAGAATCGAAAACAACTTGCATAAAAAGAGCTGCTTCGGCAGCTTTTTTGTTGGCTACAGCATGAGAATTAATTTGTTAAAAATGAGTTTTGTTGGGTAAGAGTAATTGTTAGACATATTTTTTTATATCTTTAAAAGGTATTTTTAAAAATTAATATGATTAAATAGCAGTTTATAGTCATTGATGTACTTTGGTACTAAGTTCATGAGATTCAGTTATAATATGGCAAAATTATTTTCTCATTAAGATTCAATTTGGTGAATGAAACGGATATTCGATGGCACAGTTACAAAATGATACTTTTTTACGGGCACTTTTAAAACAACCTGTTGAATACACACCCGTGTGGATGATGCGCCAAGCTGGACGATATTTACCAGAATATCGTGATACGCGTGCTCAAGCTGGGGATTTTTTATCATTGTGTAAAAATACAGAATTGGCAACAGAAGTAACGATTCAACCGTTAGAGCGTTTTGACTTGGATGCTGCGATTTTATTCTCAGATATCTTAACCATTCCAGATGCAATGGGATTGGGTTTGTATTTTGCAGAAGGAGAAGGACCAAAATTTAAGAGTCCGCTTCGCGAAGAGCGAGATATTTTGGCTCTACCTAAAGCAGATATGAACCAATTGAAATATGTTTTCGATGCTGTTAGCAGTATTCGTAAAGAGTTAAATGGTCGAGTGCCATTAATTGGTTTTACAGGCAGCCCATTTACTTTGGCTTGTTATATGATTGAAGGTGGTAGTAGCAAAGATTTCCGTACCATTAAAAGCATGATGTATTCTCGTCCAGATTTATTGCATCGTGTGTTATCAGTTTTGGCTGATTCGGTAACTGAGTATCTGAATTTACAAATTGCTGCTGGCGCACAAGCTGTTCAGATTTTTGATACTTGGGGTGGAGTGTTGAGTGATGATGCCTTTAAGAAATTTAGTTTGGCATACATGAAGCGTATTATTTCTGGTTTACAACGTGAAGCAGACGGCAGAACTATTCCAGTGATTGTGTTTACCAAAGGCGGTGGTCAGTGGCTTGAGGCAATGAGTGAAATTGGAGCTGATGCTTTGGGATTAGATTGGACTTGTAACATTGGGCAAGCACGAGCTAGAGTAGGTTCTAAAGTGGCATTGCAAGGTAACTTTGATCCATTTGCTTTATTTGGCACGCCTGAAAGTATTGAGGCGGAAGTATCTCGTATTTTGAATGAGTTTGGTACAGGCTCAGGACATGTCTTTAACTTAGGGCATGGCATTAATCAGTTTACGCCACCAGAGCATGCAAAAGTATTGGTTGATGCGGTTCATCGATTATCTCGTCCACTTCATCAAAAATAAACATGAAAAAGCTGCTTTTAACCAGGCAGCTTTTTATATATATTGATGTTTACAATAAATATTGTTAGATAAATTATGATTAAAATTATTGTATTATTTCTGACTACTTGCTTGATAAGTAATGTGGCATTGTCTCAACATAATAATGCCAATCAAGAAGAGGCAATGCTTATTAATTCATCTGCGAATTTTTATCAGGTTAATTCAAATTTATTTCGCAGTGAACAGCCTATTGAATCCATGAGTCATGATTTGGATCAGTTGAATATTAAAACCATTGTTAACCTGCGTTTTTTTGATCGAGATGATGATATTGAAGTCTTCTCAAATAGTGCTTATACCTTGATTAATAAACCATTACTCACATGGTCAATTTCAACGAAAGAAATAGCAGATATTCTGGCCACGATAAAAAGACAGCAAGAACATGGTGCTGTTTTGGTGCATTGTTATCATGGTTCAGACCGGACTGGCTTGATTATAGCAATGTATAGAATTGTTTATGACAATTGGAGCATTGAGCAAGCTAAAGAAGAAATGGTAAATGGTCCATATCGATTTAGTCCGTTTTGGGTCAATATTACTGACTTATTAACTGATGACAAAGTTAATGAAGTGAAGAAACATTTGGAGACAAATAAGAGTCTATCATTTGTTAATAAGATTTAAAGAGGCATTATGAACTGGGAAATACCTTGGGGTTGGATTGTATTGTTGCTTCACTTTGGAGCAACATTTTATATTACCGTTAGATTGTTAACTCAGAAAAGAGCAATTGGTTCCATATTTGGCTGGATTATTGTTGTTTATGTGTTCCCATTGGTGGGAATTATTGGTTACTTCCTGATTGGCGAGCCAAAATTAGGCACAAAGCGAAGCTTGCGTCGCAATGAAATGCACGATTTCTATCGCGAGTTTAGTAGTAAGCATTTGCCTGATTTTAACAGCAGCAAAAAATTATCATTGGAGCCAAAACAAAATTCAATGGCTCAATTGGCTGAGCAAAGAACAGGGCTATTCCCGAGCAATGGGAATGCCATGAGCTTACTTAATACCACAGATGCCATTTTAGATAGCATGGTTGAGGATATTCAGGCAGCCAAAGACAGTTGTTTGCTGGAGTTTTATATTATTGAACCAGCTGGTCGGATTGAGCATGTATTAAATGCGTTGATTGATGCAAGTCAGCGCGGAGTTACTTGTAAAATATTGGCTGATGGCGTTGGTAGTCATCACTTTTTTAAAACAGAATGGGTTGCGAAACTGCGCTCTGCTGGTGTTTCTGTTACTGAAGCATTGAGTGTTGGTTTAATTAAAACATTTTTTGTACGCAGTGATTTGCGCAATCATCGTAAGATTATGGTGATTGATAATGAAGTGGCATATACCGGCAGCTTCAATTTAGTGGATCCTAAATTTTTCAAACAAAACTCAGGTGTTGGTGAGTGGGTTGATGTGATGATGCGCTGTCAGGGACCCATTGTAAAAGCCATGGCGGCAGTGTTGTATGTTGACTTAGCTGTTGAAAATGATAAGAATTTGCGAGAAGTTCAAGATGTGGTTTTAAATTATACTGAAGATGAAAAAAAAGCCATGTATTTGGATGCTGCTTGTGCCGGAAATATCGCAGCCCAGTTGATTCCATCTGAGCCAGACGAAGAGCATCATGTCATTTATGAAACCATTGTATGTGCTATTCATGGTGCAACAAAGCGAGTTGTTATTACAACACCTTATTTTGTGCCAGATGAAACATTATTGTTGGCATTGAGTACAGCAGCAAAGCGTGGTGTGGATGTTACTTTAATTATGCCAAAACGAATTGATTCTGTTTTGGTTCGGTATGCTACTAGAGCATATTTTGATTTGTTATTGCGTGATGGTGTAAAGCTAGCCTTGTTTGATGGTGGTTTATTGCATGCGAAAACGATTGTTATTGATGATGATTATGTTCTGTTTGGAACAGTCAATATGGACATGCGTAGTTTCTTTTTAAACTTAGAAGTGAGCTTGGCCATTTACAATACTGAAATTAATGATTTGATTCATGAGCAACAGCAGCAATATTTGAAACAATGTGAATATATTACGCATGAAAGTTGGGTTGAGCGTCCTCGCTTACGTATTTTAATAGAAAATATTGTGCGACTATTTAGTCCATTATTATAAGTTTGGATTTTAATGTTGTATTACCAAATTGCCATTGATGTACCGCTACCACAGCTATTTACCTACCGTTCTGAAATAGAGATTCCTCTTGGTAGCCGAGTTAAAGTACGTTTTGGCTCCAGGGGATTTGTGGTAGGTGTTGTTTGGCAGTCGATAGCCGTGAGTCATATTGACTTTGATTTGGCTAAAATACAACCTGTAATAGAAGTTCTTGATGATGGTTTTATTTTTGATGATAACTGGCGCAGATACATGAATTTTGCATCTCAGTATTATCATTATCCCATTGGTCAAACAATGGCGACATCATTGCCAAAAGACTTATTGCAAACTAAAAATTTTGTTTTGAAAGCACCCATTCGACATTATGCTTTAACTGATAATGGTAGAGATATTGTTTTGCCAAAGCAAGCAGTTAAACAGCAAGCTTTATGGGAGGCTTTGTTGGCGGGTTCTCTTGATGATAATCATGCTAAAAATATTCATACACAAGCCAAAACGATTTTGAATGATTGGTTCAATGCTGGATGGGTACAGATTTTAGAGCAGCCAAAAGGGCGGGCTATTCCAAGCGAGCATCAGCTTAATGATGAGCAGCAGTTGGCAACCGATCAAATAATTTCTGCGTTGAATTCTTTTCAGGTTTTTTTGTTGCATGGCATTACAGGTAGCGGTAAAACTGAAGTGTATTTTCATGCAATGGCAAAAGCATTGGCTGATGGTAAGCAAGTTTTATTTCTGCTTCCTGAGATTAATTTAACCCCTCAATTGTTAAAGCGAATTGATCAGCGATTTGAGCATGTTTCAATGGCAGTGCTGCATAGTCAGATGGCCAATGGCGAGCGAACTCAAAATTATGTTAAAGCATTATTGGGGCAAGCTCAGCTAATTCTTGGTACCCGATTATCTGTTTTAACACCGTTGCAAAATTTAGGATTAATTGTTGTTGATGAGGAGCATGATGGCTCTTTTAAGCAAGAAAATGAGTTGCGTTATCAAGCTCGTGACTTAGCTGTTTGGCGAGCAAAGCAAGCGCAATGTCCTATTGTTTTAGGTTCTGCAACGCCAAGTTTGGAATCTTGGCAAAAAACCAAGAGCCATCAATATCAATTGCTGAGATTAACCCAAAGAGCTCATGAGCATGCGGTTTTACCAGCGGTGATTTTGGATAATATTGCTCGGCAAAAAACAGAACACGGTTTTGCAGCTTTAGCGATAGAAGCATTGCAGAAAAATTATGAGCAAGATGGTTTATCGCTGGTGTATTTGAATCGGCGTGGTTTTGCACCTGTTTTAATGTGTGCCGATTGTGGGCACAGTTTTGCTTGTCCTTTTTGCTCCGCTAAAATGGTTTTACATCAAAGAGCGAGGCATTTGCGCTGCCATCACTGTGATCATCATCATGCAATTCCCAATATTTGTCCAACATGCGGTAATCAGGATTTAACGGCCATTGGACATGGTACGCAGCGAGTTGAGGAAACATTGAGGCAGTTGCTGCCTCAGTCAAACGTGGTTCGGGTGGATCGAGACAGTACTAGTCGAAAAAATGATTGGGAACAGCTTTACTCTCAAATTCAGAATCAAGAAATTGATGTATTGGTCGGTACGCAAATGCTGGCAAAGGGACATGATTTTCCAAATCTTAATTTGGTTGTTGTTCTTGATGCAGATGGTAGTTTGTTCAGTGCTGACTTTCGTGCGCCAGAGCGATTATTTGCTGAGTTAATGCAGGTTAGCGGTCGCTCAGGACGAGCAGATAAAGTTGGTAAGGTGATAGTGCAAACTAAGCTTCCAGAACACAAAGTTTTTCAAGCATTGGTTAAACATGATTACATTTCGTTTGCTGATGCAGAATTAGCTGAGCGAGAATTATTTGCTGTGCCACCTTTTTCATTTAGTATTGCGATTCGCGCAGATGCTTATCATTTACAAGAAGCCATGGGCTTATTAAAAGAAGCAAAGTCATTGGTTGAAACTAATGATGAAGTCAGTATTTTAGGGCCAGCTCCGATGCTAATGGCTAGATTGGCCAAACGAGAAAGAGCGCAGCTTTTTTTAGAAAGTACAAATCGTCAATTATTGCATCGAATTGCGGGGCAGTTTGCCTATTTGTTAAATCAATTGGCCCATGGGAAACGAGATTGGCGATGGTCAATTGATGTTGATCCTCAGGAATTTTAATTATGTTTCACCAAGTATTTCGTTTGTTTTGGTTTGTCATTGTTGCTCATTCAATTTCTTATGCGGCTGATTGGGGGAAAATAGATACCAATCATTTAGCATGGTGGGTGCAAGATGCTCAAACGGGTGAAGTTTTGAGTCAGCATCAACCTGATAAATCCATGAGCCCAGCGTCTACCATGAAATTGGTAACAGCGATTGCTGCTTTGGAAACATTGGGTAATCAGTTTACTTGGCAAACAGAGTTGCAAAGTTTTAATCAGCCTCAAGATGGCATATTGGATGGCGATTTAATTTGGCAAGGCAGTGGAAATCCAGTTCTTGATCAAGAGGATTTAATCGCTATTGAGCTTGAGTTGCAACAAAATGGTATTCAGCAAATTAATGGACAATTGATATTATCAGACAAAGCATGGCAAAACTCAGGTACCGCTTTGGGTTTTGAGCATGATAAAGACAAAGCATTCACGACCGCTCCTGATGGGCATATGTTGAATTATAAGGTAGCGTGGTTATCTTTCGATAATACTTATCCTAATAAGATTCGATTGGCGCCACCATTAGCGGTGCCAGTTAGTAATCAAGTGAATGTGACATTGCAGAAACAGTGCACTAGTTTGGGTCGTTATTTAAAAGCCAATTGGCAGAATGAGCAATTAGTCTTGACGGGCGCTATTCCCAAATCCTGCCAAGATAAAGAAATGTTCATTAATATATTAGATAGCAAAAATTTTGCAGGTAATAGTTTTATTGGGCAGTGGCATGAATTAGGAGGAAAAGGATTGGCAGGATTTAAGGTGCAAACAAAAGATAAAGCACCTTATATTTTGGCTTCTCATTCATCAAAGCCGTTGTCCGCAGTTTTAATGGACATGAATAAGCATTCTAATAATGTGATTGCAAGAACTGTGTTTTTAAATTTAAGCATTCATGAACCATATGGCGCTAGTATTGAAGCCAGTGAAAAAGTTATTAGAGAAATGCTGGCTAAAAAAGGCATTGATGATGAAGTATTGGCTCTGGAAAATGGTTCTGGATTGTCGAGAAAAGAGCGAGTCAGCGCCCGATTGATGGGGAATTTGCTATTTAATAGTTATCACAGCGATCATCAGCAAGCGCTTATTGATACATTACCTGTTGGTGGTGAAAAAGATGCCACATTGGAAAAACGCTTTGTTCAGACAAAAGGAACTTATGCTTTAAAAACGGGAACGTTGAATAATGTTAGGGCGCTAGCTGGTTATTGGTTTAGTGATGATGATAAACAAGCTCCATTGGTTATTGTTGTTATGTTAAATGAAGAGCCTTATGTAGGGCAGGTAGTTGATTTAGATAAGGGGTTAACTCAGTTAATTCATGAGAGTCTAAAAAATTAGCTTGAAATTTGTAAGTTAGCCCTTACTTAGTAAGTAACTTAAATATAAATACGTCGGAATATTCATGCAAGCTGTTAAAATGTACACTACTCAAGTTTGTCCATATTGCAATATGGCTAAAAATTTATTAAAACAAATTGGTGTAACAAAAATAGAAGAAGTGCGAATTGACCAAAATCCTGAAGAACGTGCGCGCATGATGGAAACAACAGGTCGTCGTACAGTACCGCAAATTTTTATTGGCTCAACCCATGTTGGTGGTTTTGACGATTTAAATGCATTGCATCAGGCAGGTAAATTATTGCCTTTACTGAACAATTAATAAACACATAAAAGGAATATTTAAATGAGTGAGCAAAACGAACAACAAGTGACTGAGCCAGTATTTAACATCGAAAAACTTTATGTTAAAGATATGTCATTAGAAGTACCTCATGCGCCAGAAGTTTTCTTGACACAAGAACAACCTGAAGTTGAAATGAAAGTAGCTGCGCAAGGTACTAAAATTGAAGATGGTTTTTTTGAGTGCTCTGTAACTGTTACTGTAACAGCGACTTTAGCTGATAAGCGTGTGATGTTCTTGAATGAAGTGGTTCAAGCTGGTATTTTCCGCATTCAAAATATGTCGGATGAAGATATTAGCATGTTGTTAGGTGTAGCATGCCCAAATATTCTATTCCCATATGCGCGTGAAGCTGTTTCAAGCATTATTACTCGTGCAGGTTTCCCACCTGTATTGTTGGCACCAATTAACTTTGAAGCAATGTACCAACAAAACCAACAAAGCGAAGGACAAGCTTAATTTTAAATTAAGTTTTCTTTAAAAAAGCCAGCTATTTGCTGGCTTTTTTGTTGTATTAAATATAGGGTAAAGCTGATTTTAGATATATTGATGAATAATATTTTGGTAATAATAAAAAAAGGCTTATTTCAATAAGCCTTTTAAATTAAGTAATTTATGCAGATTTTACAATATCAGTTAATGGCCAGCGTGGTTTGACAGAAAAACTGCCGACTGTCTTGGCTGAATTAAGATGCATAGCTCCAGCAAAAGCAATCATTGCACCATTGTCAGTACATAAAGACAATGGTGGAAAGAAAACATCAGTATCAGGTAGTGAATGTAATCGCTCTCGAAGTGCCCAGTTTGCGCCAACTCCTCCAGCAACGACTAATTTATTGTAACCAGTTTGCTGTAAAGCTTTGGTGGCTTTATGCGCTAAAACATCGACAACGGCTTCTTGAAAGGCTCGACAAATATCATTACGAACATCATCACTGATTTCATCTGCACCAGTTTCTGCTTTGATTTTGTTAACCGTGGTTAGTACTGCTGTTTTTAAGCCAGAAAAACTCATGTTTAAATCGCCAGAATGCAGCATTGGTCTTGGAAACTGTATGGCATCTTTTTGGCCAAGTTTGGCTAATTCTGATAATTTTGCGCCACCAGGATAAGGTAAGCCCAAAAGTTTAGCTGTTTTATCAAATGCTTCGCCTGCTGCATCGTCAACACTTTCGCCTAGTAAACGATAGTCACCAATGGCTTTTACTGCAATAAATTGGCTGTGGCCACCAGAGACGAGTAGAGCCACAAATGGGAAACTTGGTTTACTTTGGGCTAGCATCGGCGATAATAAATGGCCTTCTAAATGATGCACAGGGATAACAGGTACATTCAATGACATGGCTAAAGCATTAGCGAAGCTGGTTCCTGCTAGCAGTGCACCACCTAATCCAGGGCCTTGTGTATACGCAATGGCATCAATATCTTGATAGGTTTTGTTGGCTTCTTGTAAACATTGTTGTGTTAAAGGTGATAATCGGTGAATGTGGTCACGGCTGGCTAACTCTGGCACAACACCACCGTATTCAGCATGCATTGCAATTTGTGAATGCAACTGATGAGCAAGCATTCCAACTTCAGTATCGTATAAAGCAACACCTGTTTCATCACAAGAGGATTCTATTCCTAAAACCAACATATTAGACCCAACAAACTTCAATTTAAAAGAAGACATTGTAACGCATTCATGCTGTGGTTGCTGTGTTTTGTGTTAGCCAAAAAATTTACAATGCCATTTGTTCTAGTCAAAAAAATGTCTTGGTGTTTTAATGAAGTGGTGATTCTTTAGCATTGACAGTCAATATAAATTATTGAATCATTTGCTTATAATACAAAGAAGGAGAAATGATGATGAATAAAAGAATATGGTATACAGCAGATTTGATTGATATCGCACCTGATAGCCCGACATGTGAAACACAGTTTCAGCAATTTGGTGGTGTTTCTTTTTTCGAAGGGCAGGTAAGAACGCTTCGCTGTTTTCAAGACAATGGATTGGTTAAAGAAACGTTGAATCAAGATGGTGAAGGCTGTGTTTTGATTGTTGATGGAGAGGCTTCATTATACAGTGCATTGGTTGGCGATATGATTGCCTCTGCAGCTCATCACAATAATTGGGCTGGAATCATTATTAATGGCGTTGTCAGAGATAGTTTAGAATTAAAGCAAATTCCCATTGGTATTAAAGCATTAGGAACCAATCCTAAAAAAAGTTCCAAAACAGGTTCTGGTGAACGAGCTTGCCCTGTTGCTTTTGGCAATGTTGTTTTTCATGAAGGTGACTATGTTTATAGTGATGAAGACGGTATTATCGTTGTTTCAAAGCCGATTGTAATGAAGGAAAGTTAAATGAAAGTTTCTGCTCAGTGGGTAGATGGTATTTGTTTTTTAGGAACAACTGAAAGTGGACATAGCATCGTGATGGATGGTGCTCCTGCTGTGGGCGGTGCAAATCGAGGTGCAAGACCCATGGAGTTACTGTTGTTAGGTATGGCTGGTTGTTCTAGTATTGATGTTGTTAATATTATCAAAAAACAGCGTCAAAATATCGTTGATTGTTTTGCTCATATTGAAGCGGAGCGGGCAGATACAGAGCCTAAAGTTTTTACCAAAATCCATATTCACTTTGAGGTAATCGGCCGAGGACTAAAAGAAGAATCAGTGGAAAAGGCTATTCAGTTGTCAGCCGAAAAATACTGTTCAGCATCTATTATGTTGAGCAAAGCTGCACAGGTCACTCATAGTTTTTCTGTAACAGAGGCTGAGTGATATTAAAAAAACAGCGAATCTGAAAAGATTTCGCTGTTTTTTTATGGTATTAGAATGTCGTTATTTCGCTGTTTTAAGTTCTTGCCATTTTCTAACGCTGTATTTCACCGTATCGGGGTCTTTCTGAATTAGCATAAAGCTTTTGGCTAATACTTCGTCAGTTGGAAAAATAGATGGATCGGATACGAAATCCGAGTTCATATAGCTTTTCGCTGCATCGCTACCAGGAGCAAAGCTAACAAAGTTGCCATTTTTTGCGGCTACTTTTGGATCAAGAGTGTTATTAATATACTCGTAAGCCATATCAATATTTTGTGCATCTTTTGGTAGAATTAATGAATCTAACCATATGCCCATACCACTTTTTGGTGCGAGTACTTGTAAGGCTACGTTGCTTTTGGCTTCTTCTGCTCGGCGTTTGGCAATATGCATATCACCACCATAACCAAGGACAACGCATAAGTCACCACGAGCCATATCATCAATATAACCAGATGAGCTGAAGCGTTTAATATATGGACGGACTTTTTTCATCATATCAAAAGCAGCATCTAAATCTTGACGATTATTGCTCATTGGGTCTTTGCCTATGTAATTTAAGGCAATGGGAACGACTTCATATTGGCTATCTAAAATACTAATACCACAGGTTTTGAGTTTCTCTGCATATTGAGGGTTAAAGATTAAATCCCATTCATTGTCAGGTAGTTTATCTGTTCCTAATGCTTGTTTTACTTTATCTATATTGATACCAATGGTATTAACGCCCCAGAAGTAAGGAACAGCATATTCATTACCAATGTCGACTGTTGCCATTTTTTCTAGCAATGCTGGGCTAATATTTTTGTAGTTGGGAATTTTGGATTTATCTAATTTTTGATAAGCGCCGGCTTTAATTTGCCTACCAATAAAGCCGATTGTTGGTGTTACGATATCGTAACCAGATTTGCCTGTTAAAACTTTGGCTTCAAGAGTTTCATTGCTGTCATAGTAGTCATATCGTATTGTGACTTGATGTTGTTTACTAAAATCTTCTACAGTTTGTGGGTCAACGTAATCAGACCAATTGTAAATATTGAGGTATTTATTATTGGGCTGATCACTTGAGGCACTTGTAGCACTAGCGCTGGTGTTTTCTTCTTTTTGTGGCGAGCCTCCACAGCCTACCAGTAGCAATGGCGTTAATATGGCAGCAATGACAAAAGGTTGCTTCATATTATTTTCTCCTCTATTTCTCACTTTAAAAGTTTCTCTGGTTTTTACTTTTGGGTTTCTCTTTGCAGACCTGTTTTTGTATGTATTTAAGTTACAGGGTGAAATTACTCTAGCAAATAAAAAAGACAATGCATAGCGATTTTTAATTAAAAATACCATATAAAACATGTATTTATGTTTTGCAATGCAGCAAAGATAATGTATTAATGAGGTTAAGGTATGGTGTAGATCTATCTGAAAAATAGGGGTGGGAATTGCCAATGCAAGCCATGAGAATCGAACTTCTGGCTTGTTTTTACAAGGCAGAAGTCGTCTTTTTAATTGTTAATTTCCGTTAAAAAATTGTGGATGTTTTTTAAGATTTGTTGATGTGTTTGTTGGTCAGTA
>JASLFS010000011.1 GCA_030150505.1 Vitreoscilla sp.
TGTTGGGCAAAGGGAATGCCAAATTCAGGCAAATTTTCTAAATGAATGTAGGAATCTGTGTGGGGCATGGCGTTAAATAAACTATACAATAGATGATATGGCTATTTTAACAGAAGCTAGATAATAAAGATTTGAATAGGCTGCCTGAAAGCTTTCAGGCAGCCTATATTTTGGGTGAAATTACTCAGTTAATGTTAGTAATTGAGCAAAGGCATTTTCGAACTGTTGTAAACCATCCTGCTGCAAACGTGTTGCCAATGCTTCTAAATCAATGCCTAATTGGCTAATTTCTTCTAAAATTGCCAATGCTTCATCTGTTTGTTGTGGCAAACTATTGCTCGCACAACCATGATCTAGAAACAAGTTTAAAGTTGCTTCGGGAATGGTATTAATCGTATTTTGCCCAATTAACTGATCTACATACAAAGTATCAGAGTAATTTTTATTTTTTGTCCCAGTTGATGCCCATAATAATCTCAATGGGCTAGCATTTTTTTGTTCCAACAATTGCCAATGTTTTTGTTGGTAAAATTGTACAGCAAGCTGATAAGCAGCCTTGGCAATTGAAATGGCAGTTTTACCTTGTAAATGTTCAGGGAGCGTTAAATCCAAAGCCGTATCGATACGAGACATAAAAACGCTGGCGACAACTTGAATATTGTCCAGAGATTGGTTCTGCTCCGAACGCCATTTTAAACCACGGTAATGTGCCTCAATGACTTGTTGTACCGTTTGCAATGAGAAAATTAATGTCATGTTGACATTAATACCTGCCGCCACTAATTCCACCAGAGCCTGAATACCAGCTTCTGTTGCTGGAATTTTAATCATCGCATTGGGATGATTAATGGTTTGCCATAAGCGCTTTGCTTCTAGAATGGTTGCTTGCGCATCATTCGCTAATGCTGGAGAAACCTCTAAACTCACTAAGCCGGCTTGAGGATTATTTTGATACAAAGGCAAGCATATTTCACACGCCTCTTGCACATCATGAATCGCCAATTGCTCATAACGCTCTTGTGCAGTAGTTCCATGTTTTTTTAATTCACGAATGGCATCAATATAATAAGCATCGTTTTGAAATGCTTGATTGAAAATAGCAGGATTTGTGGTAACACCCATTACACCATTGTTTAAATAGCTTTGTAGTGAATTTGATTGAATAAGCTCATGCGATAAATTATCTAACCAAACTTGCTGCCCCAGTTGATTAACCTTTTTGAGGATGGTCATACTTTCTCCTTTATTACTTAGATAATTATATTATTTATACATCGAAAGTCCTTTTAATCATCTTATCTTAAAAAAATGAATTTGCCATGATAAAAATAAAAAAAGCGCTTTCTAAAAATTCGAAAGCGCTTTAAATAGGGACAGGTTAGGGTGTTTTAACGTTTAAAAACACGACGTGATAGGAATAAAATACCAGCAATAAATGCCACTAAACCCAATAAATCAGCTGGTGTATCCCAGTTGTTTAGGTTCAGAGCCAAAGGCGCTTCACTACCACCTGATGTAATTGAGATAACAATAATCATCGCCATCAACACACCAATTAAACTTTCACCAACAATCAAACCAGCAGCAAACAATGTACCACGGCGTTCTGCTGTTTTAAGCTGTTTTTCTTCCTCTTCTTTGTTACCGCTAGTGCGTTTTTTAATGTAACGAATAGATAGGAAAGAAATAACCGTACCGAAAACAATCGGCATGTTAACAGCAGCAGGTAAGTAAATACCCATGCCGACAGCCAAAGGTGGCAACGATAATTTTTTGGTTGTTTTACGCAAAATCAAATCAATGCTAATTAAAACAATACCAATCGCAATACCAGTGAAAATGTATTTCCACTCAAGATCGCCAGAGAAAATACCTTTAGCAATGGTGGTCATCAAAGTCGCTTGAGGAGCAGATAAAGCCAAGCTTTCATCCATTCCTGCGCGTGGCAATGCACCCGTGAAACCATACGCATTGTAAAGTAACTCTAATACAGGAGAAATAACCAAGGCACCAACAATACAGCCAATGATTAAGGCAACTTGCTGTCTCCATGGCGTAGCATGAACCAAGAAGCCAGTTTTCAAATCTTGTAAGTTGTCATTTGAAATGGTAGCAATTGCCAATACTGCAGATGCAGTAAAGATAGCCAATGCTGTCATGAACTCAATGCCACCATCGGTTGCAAATAAATTCGTGCTAGAACCAATAACCATGAATACAAGAGAAATAATGACGATTGATACAATACCAATACCAGAAATTGGGCTGGCAGAAGAACCAATTAAACCTGCCATGTAACCACAAGCAGCAGCAACCAAAAAGCCAATTACAAAGGCTAATAATGTCGCACAGCCAACCAATGTCCAAGCCAAGCCAGCAGAAATAGGAGCAGCACTAACGAAAGTGTAGAAAGTACCAGCCAATAAAACCAACATTGATAACGATAAAATAATCATCCATTTTGGCGATAAGTCTTGATTGGTACGGCTATTGTCAGATTGATTGCTATTGCCACTGATGGCTTGGAAGGATAAACGCATGCCTTCTGCCATTGGTTTTAATAAAGTTAATAACGTCCAAATTGCAGCAATACCAATGGTACCTGCGCCAATGAAACGAACTTTTTGCGCCCAAATTTGAGTTGCAAAACCAGCAAGCGTTGCGCCTTCAGGCATGGCTACCATTGACGTGAAATAAGGAACAGCAATGCCCCAAGCAAAAGCCATACCAATTAGCATAGCAATACCGCCAGTGATACCGACCAAATAACCAGCACCTAGCAATGCAAAAGAAAAGCCCATTGGCAATTGGAAAATAGCATTACCTGATTTGAACCAGTAGCTTGCGCTGTCATTAACAACACGTAAACCTTGCGCTAAAAAGCTGAAAATACCAGCAAACAAACCACCAGCAAGAATTTGTTTAATACCGCTTTCTTCTTGTTGAGTATCACCTTGTTTTTCTGCTTGGTGGCTAGCATCGCCTGCTTTTAAAATTTCAGCAGCAGCAACGCCTTCAGGATAAGGCAAAGGACTATTCACAACCATAACGTGGCGCAATGGAATCGTAAAAATAACCCCTAAAATACCGCCTGCTGCACAAATGAATGTCGTTTGCCAGAAAGGAAATCCTTGCCAGTAACCCAGCATTAATAAGCCAGGTAAAACAAAGATAATGGAAGATAATGTACCAGCTGCCGAAGCTTGAGTTTGTACCATATTGTTTTCCAAAATATTGGAATCATGGCAAAACTTTAAAACAGCCATTGAAATGACAGCAGCAGGAATAGAAGAGGCGAAAGTTAAGCCAACTTTTAAACCTAGATAAACATTTGAAGCAGTAAAAATCACGGTAATTAATGCACCGAGAATCATGCCTCGTAGCGTTAGTTCACGATACCCTGCATAGGGGTCATGATTGCCTGCAGGCTTTTGCATAGGAGTTCTCCGTTTTTCTAATCAATCGTACACGCAAAAATGTCCCACTTTCCACGCATAATCTGGAATTCTCAGTCTTTGGAGCGCCTATTGTCAAACTTTTGTTGCTAAATATTGTATACAATTAAGCAATTAGGATAGGGTTTTGAATTGAAATTGCAGATTAATAGCACCTAAATAGGGATTTGGGCGCTATTAATTGGTTTGAATTAACACTTAATTGGTTAAAAATTGTAAATTTAACCCATTGAATTAACCTTGATTTTTCTTATGATTATTTGCAACTCGAACATAATGTTCAGCAGAATAAACCAAAAAATCTTTTTCTTCTTGGCTCAGTGGTCGAACTTGTTTCACTGGGGAGCCGACATACAGATAGCCGCTTTCTAATCTTTTTCTAGAAGGAACGAGACTTCCTGCACCGATAATTACGTCATCTTCAATAATGGCATCATCTAAAATAGTCGATTTCATGCCCACTAAAACACGGTTACCAATGGTGCAACCATGCAGCATGGCTTGGTGGCCAATTGTCACATTTTCACCGATATTTAATGGCGAACCGTCAGGATGGTCATCATTCTTATGGCTGACATGCAACATGGTGTGATCTTGTACATTGCTATTTTTACCGATGACAATGCGATTCACATCACCTCGAATAACGGCAAAAGGCCAAACAGAAGCATTTTCTTTTAAAGTAACATCGCCAATGATTACGGATAAATCATCAACGTAGCAAGATTGATCAATCGTTGGTATGTGTTCTAAGTAAGGGCGGATATTTTTATTCATTTGAATTCACCATGAATGTTGGATGAGTGGTTTTTAATATATCACTATTAATTAAATATTTCTTTATTAAGCAGCATGTTGATGCCATGAAGAAGACACTCATTTATGAGCGCACCCATTGTTTTCCTTGAAAACGTCCTTATTTAATATAGTATTCCAATGACTGATATTTTTTAAGCGCTACTGATAACTTCAAGTAGGGCGATAAAGACAAGAAGGATCAATATGAGCGAAGCATTGCGCCAATTAGGCGATGAACCACGATTTAATGAAATTACACCAGACAGCATTGCGCCAGCACTAAAAGATGCGATGGCAGAAGCCAAGCAAGCTATTGAGCAAGTGAAGCAACAGGAAGTTGTTACTTGGGATAATACCGTAGAAGCACTGACAGATATTACGGAAACAGTTGGCCGTATGTGGGGTGTGGTTGCACATCTTAATTCGGTGGTAGATACACCAGAATTACGTGCTGTGTATAACGAATTAATGCCAGAAGTAACAGTATTTTTTACTGAGATTTCTCAAGATATAGTGTTGTATGAGCGCTTTAAAGCAATAAAAAATAGCAATGAATTTGCAACGTTAACATCGGCTCAACAACAAAAATTAAATCATGATTTGCGTGATTTTGTTCTTTCAGGTGCTGAGTTGCCAGAAAAAGAACAGCAAGAATTTGCACAATTGCAAACGGATAGTGCGCAATTGGCTGCTGAATTTAGCCAAAATGTTTTGGATTCAACGGATGATTTTGCACTGTATGTTGAAGATGAAGCCAAATTAGCCGGTTTGCCTGATTATGCATTGGCAATGTTTAAAGCTGCTGCTGAAGCCGAGAGCAAAGCTGGTTATAAAATTGGTTTACAAATGCCGCATTATTTAGCGGTTATCCAATATGCAGATAATCGTGAATTGCGTGAGCAAATTTATCAAGCTTATGTGAGCCGAGCAAGTGAGTTAAATACAGGTAAATGGGATAATACCAATAATATTAATCGCCGTTTGCAAGTGGCTCAGCAAGAAGCTAAATTGCTAGGTTTTAATAATTTTGCTGAATTATCATTAGAAACCAAAATGGCAGATAAGCCAGAGCAAGTTTTGGCTTTTTTAAGAGATTTGGCTGCAAGTGCTAAACCATTTGCTGAAGAAGACAAAGCAGCTTTGTTGGCTTTTGCTCAAGCTGAATTAGGTTTGCAAGATTTGGAACCTTGGGATTTAACTTATGCTTCAGAAAAATTGCGTGAAGCAAAATATGCTTTCTCTGAGCAAGAAGTTAAAAAATATTTTCCTATTAGCAAAGTATTAACAGGTTTGTTTGGTTTGATTCACCAACTATACGGCGTGTCATTTCAAGAAAAAACAGTACCAACTTGGCATCAAGATGTTCGTTATTTTGAGCTAGTGCGTGACGGTCAGGTTTTTGGTGGTGTGTATATGGATTTATATGCACGAGAAGGTAAAAGAAGTGGCGCATGGATGAATGATTACCGTGGCCGCCGTTTGAAAAACCAGCAATTGCAAACGCCAATCGCTTACTTGGTATGCAACTTTACGCCAGCAGGCGCAGGTTCTGAAGCTTATTTAACACACGATGAAATTGTTACGTTATTCCACGAAACAGGACATGGTTTGCACCATTTGTTAACTGAAGTGGATGAGTTGGGTGTTTCAGGTATTAATGGTGTTGAGTGGGATGCAGTAGAATTGCCAAGCCAGTTTATGGAAAATTTCGCATGGGAATTGGCTGTTTTGCAGGGTATGAGTGCGCATGAAACCGATGGTAGCCAATTGCCTGAAAGTTTGTATCAAAAAATGATTGCTGCCAAAAACTTCCAAAAAGGTTTATGGTTTTTGCGTCAAATGGAATTTGCTATTTTTGATATGAGCATTTATTTTGCAGCAGATAGAGCTGAGCAGTGGCAAGAAATCTTGAATGAAGTTCGACATGAGGTTTCTGTGTGGACCGCAAAAGATTACAACCGCTTTGCTCATAGTTTTGGGCATATTTTTGCTGGTGGTTATGCTGCAGGTTATTACAGCTATAGCTGGGCAGAAGTATTATCTGCTGACGTGTATGCTGCTTTTGAAGAGAGCAATGATATGGCAGCAATGGGGCAAAAATTCTGTCGAGAAGTATTGGCAGTGGGTGGCTCACGTTCGGCTATGGATTCTTTTAAAGCCTTCCGCGGTCGAGAACCAGAAATTGCAGCTTTGTTACGCCATAATGGCTTATCACCAGCTGCATAATTCCTAATGCAGCTGTGCGCATTTATTTTTTTAAATAGAAAATTGATTTATTATCAATTTGTTAAAAAATTATTTAAAATAAATTGCAAATAGTTGTTGACGAATCAGAGGAAACGCATTAATATTTGCATCCTCTTATCGGGTCGTTAGCTCAGCCGGTA
>JASLFS010000020.1 GCA_030150505.1 Vitreoscilla sp.
CCTACTGTCACTTTTATTGTCATTTTTCTACCCTCTCCGATGTATTACTCGCACCATGCATTAGGTGCTTCATTTAGCCCAATAAAGATGCTCTTTTGTTGCATATAAGATAAGATTCCTAAACGTCCTTTTTCCCGACCAATACCGCTCTCTTTAAACCCACCAAACGGCGTTGCTATTGAGAATTTTTTATACGTATTAATCCAAACCGTTCCAGCTTCTAAACGCCTCGCCAATTGCCAAGCTCGGCGAAAGTTTTCACTCCAAACACCAGCAGCTAAGCCATAAATACTGTCATTGGCTGCCTGAACCAATTCTTCCTCATCATCAAAACGCATGACCACCAATACCGGTCCAAAAATCTCCTCTTGGCAAACACTGTCGGTATTTTTCAAACCGGTAATGATTGTCGGCTCATAAAAACTACCTTTTGCCAAATCACCATCAACAATGCGTTTACCGCCCATAACAATTTTGCCACCCTCTTTAACCGCCTGCTGCACATAAGCATCCACACTCTGTAAATGTTTTTCATTAATTAAAGAACCAATGTGCATGCCTTCTTGTTCTGGATGACCAACACGCAATTTCTGCGTTTTCTCAAGCAAGCGCTCTAAAAACTCATCATAAATACTGTCGTGAATAAACAATCTTGATCCAGCAATACACGCTTGCCCAGCCGAACTAAAAATGCCGTAAATCACACCATTCACAGCAATATCAATATCTGCATCATCCAACACGATGGTAGGTGATTTCCCACCCAATTCTAATGATGTGGTAATCAATCTTTCTGCAGCAACATGAGCCAACTGTCGACCGGTACTTGTTCCACCAGTAAAAGAAATTTTACGAACCAAAGGATGATTAACAATGGCATTCCCAATCACTGAGCCACGACCAGGTAAAACACTTAATAAACCTTTTGGTAATCCAGCTTCTTCAAAAATTTTCCCCAGCTCCAAAGCAATCAAAGATGTTGCTTCTGCTGGTTTCAATATCACAGCATTACCACCAGCAATTGCTGGCACAATTTTTTGAATTTCAGAAGCAATGGGCGAATTCCAAGGGGTAATTGCAGCAATAACACCCAACGGCTCATAAACACTCATTGTTAATGTATCTGATGCCCGCTGATTCGTTAACTCACTATCCATCGTTTCTAAACTAGCAGCAATATAACGGGTTGTTGCAATGGAACTGGCTACCAAAGCCCTCGTTTCAGACCAAGGCTTACCATTGTCTTTGGTTTGTAAACGAGCCAATTCTTCATGACGAGACTCCAAAATGTCCGCCACTTTAAATAATATTTTTGCACGCTCAGTTGGCAATGAATGACGCCATTTGGGTGCTTGCCAAGCCAAATGCGCTTTCTCTATAGCCTCATTGACATCCTCAATACTTGCCGTCGAAAAAACAGCATTTTCACTATTATCAGCAGGGAAATAACTGATTGAAGGCTCGCCTCGCCCCACTGTCCATTCACCAGCTAGCAATAATTTTTCCATTTTCTTGTCCACCTCAATCTAGATTAAATAACAATAGCTGAGCTTAATTGCGTACACAGTCGCACAATGCTCAATGCTGCCAAAGTCGATGTTTTTGGATTGCTGGCCAATGGTATGCCTATCATTTCTACTTGCATTTCACCAAAACCACCTTCTGCTCGAATACGATGTTGATTACGCTCCACAGCTGGGTCAGCAATCAGCTCCACCTGAGTTTCATCCATCCCAACACCCGCTAAAGCAATGGTTGCGGCCACATTGGCATTGGCTGGAAAATAAGTGGCAGCATCTCTGGCGCTCCCTTTGAAAAAAACAGTTGCGCTGGTGAGTTCATCTAAATTAACCAACTTTTCAGCATGGCTTCCTTTCCAGCTATCTGGTTTTTTACGACCTTGATAAACAACGCTGTTCAACCCCATGGTTTTCGCAGAAGCCAAGCCATCAATTCCAGCCACAGCACCCGACAATAAATAAACCTTGCTGCCTGAAGTCTGCGCTGCAGATTTTAATGTCTGTTCAAAATCCAAATCAGCCAAAGCACCTACCGAAATCACGCCCAATGACCATGATTGGCTTAATACTTTTTCTGCATGCATTTTTAAACCAGCTTGCCCAGCCATCTCAATCACCAAATCTGGTTTCCCCTGAACATCCTGTACATCTGCCACAACTTGGATATCAGAACCCACTTCCGCTTGCACCTCTTCTACATTCTCAGGCGTAACCAGTAGCCATGCCAACTGCACATCATCAGGTAACAAAGGAACAACTGCTTTTGCCATCGCGCCATAACCAATAAACATTACTTTTTTCATGTGTGGTTCAACCTTATTCTATTTTATAATCTTAAATTTCTTTACTAAAACCACCAGAAACGTCAATGGCAGAGCCTGTTGTATAAGAAGATAATGGAGATGCTAAAAACACCAATGCATTAGCTGCTTCTTCAGGCTTACCTAATCGCCCCATCGGAATACCACGCTCCTTAGCAACATTGCCAATCCACTCTTCCCATGTTTTCTGTTTATCAGAACGATTTTCAAAACGGCGCTTCCATTGTCCCGACTCCACCATTCCAATCAGAATAGAATTCACACGGATATGGTATTCAGCAAATTCATTCGATAGGTTTTTGGTTAAATTTAATAACCCAGCACGGGCTGCTGAAGTAGCAATCATGTGCTTCTCTGGTTTTAAAGCCAGTAAAGAATTAACATTGGTAATAGATGCCTGACTGGATTCCTTCAAAAATGGCAAGGCTGCCTTAACAGGATTCAAGACGCTAAAATATTTTAAATTAACCTCATAAATCCAATCTTCATCTTTCGTGTGACTAAAATCAGCAACCAATCCTTGTCCAGCATTGTTAATTAGCATATCAATTTGCCCAAATTGCAAAGCAACTGATTCAATAAACGCCAAAACAGACTGGGCATCCAATACATCACACACCTGAATCAACATATTTTCTTTTGGATAATGAGCCAACATATTTTCAAAAGAAGCCTGTAAACGCTCCTCATTACGACCACACCAAGCAACCTTTGCACCTTCTGATAACAAAAGCTTTACCGTCTCTAAGCCTATTCCAGAAGAGCCTCCTGTCACCACCGCCACTTTATTTTTAATTTGAAAACTCATTACGCTTCTCTCTTTTCTTTTATCTTTAAACTGGCAAATTAAATAGCACCCGATTAAATGCTTCCGGCTGGTCGATATAAGCTAAATGACCTGCTTGTTCTAAACTTTGTAGATAAATTTTGTTATATTTTTGTTTTAGCGACAGCATGCCTGCTGGCGGTGTAATCACATCATCCAACCCATAAATTAAACGAATTGGACAAGATACATTGGGCAAATAATTTTCAATGCTATCGTAAGCCAACAAATGCGATGCCTGCTCAAAGCCCGCTTGCGTCAAACCTTGTGTCACCTGTTTCACAATAGCCATATTCTCTTCATTCGCCATATGCAATAAAAATGGACCACGTTCCTTAGCCATTTTTTCCGCCCCCAATTCTTTCAACATTTTGGGACGCATTTGGCTAATATCTTGTTTTTTCTCTTCCGCTTCAAAACCATAGCCTTGAGCAGCATTAACCAAAACCAATTCTTTTACTTTCTCTGAATATTGTGCAGCAAAAGCACTGGCCATCATTGCTCCTAACGAATGACCCACCAACGTGATTTTATCAATGCCCAAATCCACCAAAAATGCATTCAAACGTTCGGCATAATCTAAGGCATTTGGTAATGCATGCTCAAGTACCGCACTATTTCCATATCCAGGCGCATTCCAAGCTAGCAGCCGATATTGTTCCCCAAGCATAGAAAACTGTTTCACCCATGAATCAGCACCAGAACTAATGCCATGTAAAAAAACATAAGCATCACCCGAAGATTGACTATCAATATATTCAACAGCACTGTTTTGAGAAAATTTTTTATCAATGAAAAACATACCAGCTCCTAGAAATACCATTAAAAAAATTACTTATTGCGTTTAATTTTTGACAATGGATGATCATCTGGGTACGTTGGAATTTGTGGTTTTGGCGTGCCCAACATCACACACATCAACGCATCTTCTTGTGTGTAGTTATATAAACCACGGTAAATACCAGGTGGAATAGAAATTAAATCACGCTCTTTTAAAATGGTTGAAAACTTCTCACCGTTATCGTCTAAAAACAGCTCAATTGATCCACGCAACATAAAAAACACTTCTTCCACATCATCATGAATGTGCAATGGACCTTCGCATTGGCTCGGTAACAGCATGGTTGAGAACGTAAAATGTTCAGAAGGCACGGTATTCGTATCACTGTTTACCCCTGTTGCCCCTGTTCCCATATAACGCATCTGAGCACGGCGATATTTTGGATCATAATCAGCTTGAAATTTCAAAGCTTCGAAATCATATTGACGCGTTTCAAATCGAGCAATTCGTTGATCCATCCACTCACCCAAACTAGCACCTTCAGGGCGTTTCCAACCTTCAAAATTTGTACTCATTTTCTCTCTCCTTAACACCAATAAAAACCGTTTACCAATCGAATCAAACTTAATATTTTCTTAACAATGGCAATAAAATTAACGAACCAATGATTGCCACCAATGCAAGAAATACAATTCCATTATTAAACTGCCCTGTAAATACCACGATATAACCAATTAAAACTGGCGTTAATGCACTGGCAAAATTACCTAATCCATTGAAAATACCACCAGCTGTTGTGGCTGTTTCTTTACTCGTAATCTTAGAAAGCAAGGCAAAAATTGCAGAAACCGAAATGCCCCACATCATTGAGCTAATAGACATCGCCAATAAAACAGGACCAACACCACGAACCAGCACCATGACATACATACTGATACCAGCACCTAATAAACCAATAAACACTTGTCTAGCACGTGATTTAGCATATTTATCAGAATAAATAGCACCAACAATTTCCCCTGCCAGCATGGCTAAAAAAGGCACCATTGATAAATTACCAAAAGACTTTAAGTTAAACCCTTTTTCTTCAATCAGGTACGTTGGAATCCAACTATTCAAACCCCATAAATACGCCATCAATGCGATATTAAAAGAACACACCAGCCAAAACGGTAAATTTCCAACCAATTGTCGAATATTATCTTTATGGTCAACTTTTGCTCTCACAACTTTTTGTACAACAACATCTTTCAAGCCAAAGTGAACCAACATCACCGTAATAATCGTCAATGCACCCATCACAAAGAATGTTGTGTGCCAATCATAGATACTCAAAACATGAGCTGTAATTGGAAAACCAAGCGTTGCGCCAATTGGAGTGCCTAAAATAAATAGCGTTGAAGCACGCGCCTGCTCTTTATCGCTATAACGCTGTTTCACAATGCTATAACACAAAGCAAATAATGGACCTTCAGCAATTCCCAATAAAATACGATTAATCAGCATGCCGGTATAAGTCGTTGTCACGCCCATTAACAACATCAAAATGCCCCAACTCAAAACACTCCAAAATAATAATTTTTTAGGGCTAAAAATATCACCAAGAAAGCTCAGGAAAACAGAAGAAAAACCATAAGCCAACAAGAAACTGGTCATCAACCAGCCTAATTTGGCTTTATCATTGGCCACTCCCATTGCCAATTGAAAATGCTCATCCGTAAACAAAACCGCAATGCTAATTTTGTCAAAAAAAGCCAAAACCACACAAATCATCAATACAATTGCGGGTGTCCAATGTTTCATCATGTTTTTAGGCGCAACATCCCCGTTAACATGAATGTTTGTATCATTCATATTGAAAGTTCCTTCTCTATTTCTGTCTATTTTTGAATGTTTTTGCTTTTATTTTTTGGCTTTTAATGTCATCAAATTAAAATGAATATCCTCTAAATTTTTTGGATCTAGCTGCATATTGGCACTCATCCAACGCTTTGCTAGTTTGATAACTTTTGAGTCATTCACTGCAACCACATAACGAAGCTGGTTATCAGCATCCAAATAAAAATAGCTAATTTGACGATCAGATGTTTTTCTAACAATGGCAGTCAACTCATTGGCAGCACTTGGTGTCCCTAAAATTTGAATATTGCAATCAAACTGATCAGACCAAAGCCATGGTATGTCTGCATAAGCTTCATTCATGCCTAGCATGTTTTTCGCTGCTGCAATACCTTGATTCTGAGCATTTGCCCAAGATTGAATGGAAAAACCCAATGATGGATGAATTGCTACATCACCAGCGGCAAACACATCAGGAATTGAAGTCTGACAATATTCATCGACAATAATGCCATCAGCTGTTTTCAAGCCAATATCCACTGCCAATTCTTTATTAATATGTGCTCCAGCACCAACTAACACAGCATCAACTTGCCCAGATAAAACACCATTTTGATAAATCTTAACTTGACCATTAGCGGCTGTTTCTAGTGCAACATTGCCACAAGACAATTGCAAATCAACGCCTTCAGCCACATGCAAATCATGTAAAAATTCAGATACTTCATGGCTCACGCTTCTAGCGCACAATCGCTCACCAAGCTCCAAAAGAGTGACCTTAATATTTTGTTTTTGCAAAGATGCTGCGATTTCCAAACCAATCCAACCACCACCCAAAACAACCATTTCACGAATATTGGGTAAAGCGTTCTTCAGAAGTTCACTGTCTGCAATGCTTCTTAAACTAAAAACATTCTCCATATGCTCCCATTCTGGGATTGGAAACCTTGCCTTGCTGCCGGTCGCAATCAATACTTTATGGTATGGTAGTTTCTGTCCATTTTCTAAATGAACTAACTTGTTGTGAATATCAATTTTTTCAGCCCGGCACGGCTTATGCAATTGAATATTGAAAGATTCTATTGTTTCCAGCGGGAAAAATTGCAGTTGTTCATGAGTCATTTCACCCAATAAAACTTGCTTAGATAAAGGTGGTCGCTCATAAAAACAATGCTCTTCATCAGAAACAACATGAATATCACCTTGATAACCTTGTTGCCTTAAGGTATGAACTGCCCAAATAGCAGCTTGTCCTGCACCAATAATAACAATGCTTTCCATAATTTCTCTCTTTGTAACATGCAATTGGGCAATTTATATTGCCTCTCTTTATTTGCTGATGTTTAGCTTAATTGTCGGCGTGTTTCATAATTCAAACCGCCATCAATGGCCCATTCGGTAAATAAATCCAATGAATACTCATAAAACCTTGGTTGCCATTGTGCTGTTAAATAATCATCATTGGTATAATATTCAAATGCACCACCTAATGGCGAATGAACATACCAAAAATAAGCAGATGACACTGGGTGACGACCTGGGCCGATGAATGAATCCCACTGCAAACGGTTCATATTCAACCCACCACCAATCACTTCATGAATATCACGAACCACAAAAGCAACGTGATTTAAACCAGCCTCTTCGCGATGCGGCAATTTCAATAAAAATAAATTATGGTGCCAACCTTCTGCCGAACAGCGCATAAATGCACCACGGTCGTTATAGGCATCTGATAAGTAAAAACCCAGTTTTTCTTCATAGAATGCTTGCGTCTTCGCTAACTCAGGCGTAAAGAAAACCACGTGTCCAATCGCAACAGGTTCTGCTTGTTTATAAACAGGGCTAGGCTCATTAATGCGGTTAATCTGTCCATATTGATTCACTCCCGCACTTTTTTCACTGGCCTTGGTTTCTAAAATAAACACCTCAAACCTTAAGCTCATTCCATTAGGATCTTTGCAGCCAACAGCCGTTTCTGTCTGATAAAAACCCTCTACATTTTTTAACTTGGCTGCCAATATGCTTAAGTCTTGTTCCCTGTTAACCGCCCAAGTAACTTCTCGTAATGTTGAACCACTTTCAAATGCTTCTGGCAAACCATCATGATTTTTATCAAAAACATAAATAGAACTGCCATTGCTCATTGAAAATTTTAAGCTACCGCTGATGTCAGTTTCTAATGCTTTTAAACCGAAATCTTTTAAAAACTGCTCAGATTTTTCAATATCTTCAACACCAAACTTTAATGTTTTAATGCCATTAATCATCACAAGATTCCTTAATTAAATACAAAGCCACCATTAACAGGAATATTCTGACCTGTTACAAATGATGATAAATCAGACAGTAAATACAAAGCAGTGCCATTAATATCATTAGGAAACTGTTGGCGCTGCAAAGCACGGCCTGTTATATATAAATCATGACGATCTTGTGGAACATATTCAGTGGCTTCAACAAGCGTTAACCCAGGAGAAATGCTATTAATGCAAATATTAAATTCGCCTAACTCACGCGCCATAGAGCGGGTCATCGATAAAATAGCGCCTTTACTGGCCACATAAGCCATTAACTTAGGCGCGCCCCACAAAGCAGTATCTGATGCAATGTTGATTATTTTGCCGTGTTCGGCTTTTTTCAAAAAGGGCACCATTGCCTGCGTCATCAACCAAGTACCTTTAACATTCACAGTCATCACTCGATCCCATAAATCAGGATCATATTCCATCATGTCTTTACCACCAACACCGGTAGCCAAAGCTGCGCAATTAATTAAACCATCAACTGATTGCCAATGTTGTTCAACCCAATTTTTTACCTGACCAATAGAATCTTCAGCGGAAATATCAGCAACCAATCCATAAACATCAAATCCTTTTTGACGTAAAGACTGAACGCTTTCACTTAATGTATCTTCCAAAATATCCAGCATTAAAACACTGGCACCCGCTTCTACTGCCGCTTCAGCAAAGCCGAATCCCAGCCCTCTGGCTGCGCCAGTAATCACAATTTTCTTGTTGGAAAGTAACGTCATCATTCTATTCGCCTTATTTTGCTGCATGAATCGTTGCGCCAACGGCATCAACATTTTCAGCTGCCTGATTAATGGCTTGTAATTGCTTAAATTGTTTTTCTGCTTCTTTTTTAAACATTCGGCGCAAGCGAGAGATACCAACATCATGCTGATATAAGAATTCATGCGAACGTGCTTCAGGTGCTAAATGCTCAAGAATAATTCGATCTTGCTCAAGCACATCCCAATGCAATTTTTCTAAATGATTGCGATACAAGAATCGCCATGCATCTCGCTTCCAACCTTCCACTTGGCGGCAACGCCAGAAAAACACCCGAGTATTTTTTTCATCAATTGGCGTAGCAAAACCGACAATCCAAAACGAACCACCAGGGCCAAACTGTTTTTTATAAGGAATAGATAATCGCAACCATGCAGAACCTGTTTGACCATATTCCACCCAGTCAAAGTTAACACCTGTTTGATTGTTTTTTTCAAAGATAAAACCATGCTCTGTCATGCGATGGCTCATTTCAGCAGAGCGATCTCCTTCTGACATAGAATGAGAACTTGAATGTAAATATGTACCGTGCATTGGATCCATAACATTATCAACTGCATATTGATAATTAACTTTCCAATCAGCCATGCAAAGAAAACTGCTCCATTGTTCACTTTCCAATTGCTCTGGCAACACCAATTCATCAGGCTCTTGATTAGCATCCACGCCAAACCACAAGAAAATAGCGCCGTGCTTTTCAATTGCATGATAATGTTTAACGCATTTCACACCGGTCATCGGACAACTGTTTACGGCTGGCACATCTTCAACAACGCCATCAAATCGCACTTCAACGCCGTGATACCAACAAGCAACACGATTGCCTAAATTCCACCCCAACGACAAACGAGCGCCACGATGCGGACAACGATCTTCCAATGCATGAACTTGGCCTTGCTCATCACGCCAAACAACAATATTTTCACCCAAACGGGTAATGCCAACTGGACTATTAGCAACTTCCCAACTTGCCAATACTGGGTGCCATAAGTTACGTAAACCCAATTCTAAATATTCGGCTGAATTCTCAAACTTTCTCATGACTTTCTCCTTAATCTTGTTTGTATTAGTAGCCTAATCGTGCCAATTCATTGCTGAGGTTATCAACGGTAAATGCTTCACCGCCTTCAAGTAACATGCCTTGTTCGTTCAAAGCACTAACAACCTCTTCAATTTCTTCTGCACCACCAGCAAATGCTTTAATTAAGCAATCAACAAGATTAAGTTCATATTCAGATGGTTCATGAGAGCGATGCTGCCATACGATATGCTCGACTTCCCCTGGTATTTGAATATTATTCAAACCAGCTTCTGGGTTGGGCTTATTCTCTAACCAAGTTTTGAGTTTAGGATTATAAGATGTCATGATTTCTCCTCTGTTTAATTGAAATTTATTATTATTATTTTGTAGTAGCGATGAAAATCTCTGAACCTTCAACTTTAATCGGATAAGTACATAAATTACGGCAACCTGGGCCACTTTCTAATGTACCCGTCTCAATATCGAAAATAGCTTCATGCAAAGGGCATTCAACAGTACCATCTTCAATAAAGCCTTCTGTTAATAATGCATAAGCATGAGGACAAACATTCTCAATCGCAAAATACTTAGAATTAACTTCAAAAACACCAATCTTAGCGCCATCGACTTCAATGGCCTTTGGCATATCTTCATTGATTTCTGACGTCTGACCAACAGATACCCAATTCATACTTGCTCTCCTTTTCTCTTTATCTTTGGCTAAATAATGCTTTTCTTTATTTGTTTTATATACAAAACATTATTTACAATACAAAACTTTAATGTAGAATAGAATCTCATAACATTTCTGTCAAGATATTAAGAGCAAAAAACAATGGAAAATAATGATATAGATAAATACCTTGTTCCAGGCTTACTTCGTGGATTAAAAATCCTAGAGAGCTTTACGCCTGAAAATAAGGAAATGAATTTAAGCCAAATTGCTGAATTACTCGATATTAACCGCTCCAGTGCATTCAGGTTAGTACAAACACTTGAGTACGCTGGATTTCTAAAGAAAACACCCCATAAAACATATTCATTAGATGTGAAAGTTTTACATTTGGGCTATAACGTACTTTCAGCCATGGCAGTACCTGATCGGGCAATGCCAATTATGCAAAGATTGCGAGATGAAACAGGAATGGCTGTTCATTTATCAATTTTAGAAAATACTGATATTTTATACATTAACAATGTACAAGCACTCGGTGCTTTTACCTCAAATATCCGCATTGGAACCCGTTGGCCAGCTTACGCAACTGTCATTGGTCAATTGCTATTAACCAGCCTAAGTGATGAGGAGATTCAACAGCGTTTTGAGCAACTACCAGAGTGGACAAAATTTTCAGATTCGACGGCAACTAATATTCAAGAACTATTAGAAAAAGTATCAATTGCACGAGAAAGTAAATATCTCATTAGCTGGAAAAAATTTCGACCTGACATGATTGCATGCGCAGCCCCCATTCTGAATCAACAATGTCAAACCATACAATATGCTCTATCAATCAGCTGCCCTGCTACGAATGTATCTGAAGCTGAATTTGAAAAAGACATTGTTCCCAAAATCATTCAAGCTGCTAATGAAATTTCTTTACTCACATATTGAAGCTTTTTAGCCCAAACCAGCAGGTTTCATGTATTTATGAATCCAATTGGGCACTTTTATCTTCATTAACTGAAGATAAGAAATATTGCTATTAATCCATGCTAAATTAATAAAAAAATGCCAGTTCCCATAAAAGGAACTGGCGCAACACACACATCAAGGATCTCAACATACATACTAAAACACAGTACATATTATGATAATAGCATAGTAGTACAAGTGCACTAAAAATAGCAATAACTTTTTTTATTATTTTTAATAAAATTATTGCATCCGAAACACATCATCAATAAATTATTTATACAATTAATAACTTAATAATAAAAATATCAGTAAATTATTTGCAACTTAAATTGGCAAAATGGCGAATTTCTTATCATCTATTTGTTTCATTGTGCTGCCAAGATGAAACCATAAAGTTAAAAATTTATTCCAATTTAAAAAGAATTTAAAAAAACAAATACTTTAATAAAAAAGCAACAAAACCACTGTATTTTACTATTACTTTGTCATTTAATTGTTATATAATTCATTATTTCCTAATAGAATATTAACAACAATGTCTATAAGAACATGGCAAGATTCGTTACAAATTTTAAAACACGGTAACCAGCAATTTTTAAACCAAAAAAGATGCCAAACTGAGCATCAAGTAGATGATTTACAGAAACTAGAAGATGGACAAAATCCATATGCCATCATTCTTTGTTGTTCGGATTCTCGAGTATCTCCTGATATTATTTTTAACCAGCCATTAGGGAACTTATTTGTTATTCAAAATGCTGGAAATGTCTGTGATACTTCGGTTTTAGGCAGCATTCAGTACTCTTTAAAGCACTTAGGAACGCCATTAGTTGTCATTCTTGGGCATAGTTTATGTGGTGCAGTGAGTGCTGCACATAAGCACCAAGAGGTTCATGGTCCATTAAAATGTATTATTGACCTCATTGATGAACACGTTTTAACAAATAGCATTGAAGACTCCATCCAAAATCACGCCAAAAAAACCGCAGAGCAAGTACGAGATGTATTAGCGCCTTATGAATCACAGCTATCACAAGCAGTTCGTGTTATATCAGCTTATTACGATATTGGCAGTGGCGAAATCTCTTGGCTCGATGAATAACACCATTGCCCCATCAACAATTCATGTTGCTAAGATTATTCTCATTCCATCAACCAATACCCTGCTTCTAGCAGGGTTATTAAGTTGGTAATCAATACAACCATCATCCCACTAAAACAAGGCTCCCTGAAAGCATTGATAATAGCTAAATAACCTGTTTTTTGTTCTAATGATTCATTTTAATAACCTGAAATTGCCTATCTGGCATTAGTGGCTGCTATAAATCAATTCTACTGAATCGTGCTCTAAGAAAGCGTTTGGATACAATAACTCCCCTTTCAAACCCACAATATTGGCCTTGGTCCATTTTAAATCAGCTTTAAAAACATCAGGTAAACCGCTTTCAATAATCGTTGTGCAATATCGAGGAAAATCATAACGCTCATTAAGCACAAAAGGCTTTCCTATTTCTGCCTGGACAGATTCTACCAACGTATTTTTATCATTTTTCTTAAGCGTTTCTATCCGATAAACTGCCCAACTTAGCGCCAAACGTGGTTGAACAAATTCGTCTAACGTTGACACAATAACTTGATTTTCTTGGTTAGGATTATCATCAGTTGTCGCATGCGTAATCATCACTTGTGGAAAAACTTGCGTAATCACACCTATATGAGAAAACTCACTTCCACTTAATTGTTTAATCAACTGGCTTTCATACCCAGTACCCGCCCTCACAATTAAATCACCCACTTCAAAATTCTGATGAATGCTTTCCGAAACAGGTATCGCTAATGTCTCTTCTTGCTTCTCAAACGAAATCATCTCATACACATAAAAAAAGAACCCCATCAATACAATAAGGGTTCCGATTTTAAGCAACGGTTTAATTATAATCTTACTTTCCACTTGCTATCGCTCTTAATCAATCGAATGCGATCGGTTTCACTTCTTGATCCATCATTCTTAAAAACAGTCTCAACAATAACCACGCCTTCGCCATTAGGCTCATCAATATTAGATTCTTTTACAGAAACCGATTTCACACCACCACGCTGCTCTGCTGTCTCTTTTGTTTTCTGTGCAGCAGATTTCACTTTTCCGCTTAACATTTCTGTCACACCAGCCTTTTCTTTTTCTTCAGCTGATAAATAAATCATTGAAATCATCTTATCAGCATTGCCTTTATAGCTCGCTTCAATGAAATCCGTAGCAACATTCTCAGGCTTACCACCAGAACATGCGCTTAAAGTTAAACCCAATACCACCGCGCCAATCAAACCCATTATTTTCTTCATCATATTCCTTTTATCTATCTATAAGCATATTGAATCTATGATATTAATATATCCAGAATATGAATGGAACCTATTTTATTTCAAATAACTATTTTTTTATCATTTTTATATTCATCAGCCAATAAGAATTCTGCTTTATTAACCTACCCTCATTATCAAAAAACAATGATGCCATTAATGCTTTAGATGAATGTACTAAAAGCAATTTCAAATACAAATCTTTCTTTAATTTACCGCCATTACACATCAGATCACCCACAACGAATAACCATATAACATAAAAGTACTTTACAAAATCAAAACATACCATTATCATAATAAATGAAATAATTAACTTATATTTCAATCCCATTATGTATGTAGTTATTTCTAACGACATCAGTAAATTCTCCCGCCCTCCTGATCAGGAGGGCTTTTTTTATTCATCAAAACCCAATGCCAATTTCGCAATCTTAAATAAGCTAAAAAAATAGCCCTTTTTTTTTTAACTTTTGAGTGAACTTTTTTAAAGAAAATCAATCACAAGATATAGCTCATCATCTTAATGAGCCACTTTATTGTAATGATTTTCATTTTTTATACCTGCTATTTTCTAAACCAATCGAAAACTGCAGGTATTTTTTTGTGCTAAAAAATTAAAATCAAGTACACAAACTATTAATACTTCAATGTAATAACCATCTACAACAAGAAAAAAGATAATTCTTTAGAGGCAAAAAAAAGCCCACGCAATAACGTGAGCCATATCTATCAGCAACAATTCAATATCTATTTTTCAGAATAGCCAACTTCGCTTTGATGGCAAATAGCATCATCTCTTTTACAAAAAATACTATTCTTACCACGTTTTTCATCGCAGGCTTCAGCAACTTGTTTTCTTGCCGCTTTCTCACTAACACCAGCCTCGGCATAAACATCCATAAAAGGTTTTAAAACGCAGATATAAACCACTGGTCGATGATAATACTCATTACCACGTGAATGGCCGTTACCATTTCCAGAATAAATAATCACATTGCCATTAATAATATCTCGAGCGTAGCTTGAGGTTGAAATAAAACCAAGACAAAGAATGAATAATAATATAATTTTTTTCATGCCATAACTCTTAATAAAAAAAGGCAGGCCTAATCACAAGCCCTGCCATATTTATCCCCTTCGGACACAATCATTAGCCCATAGGGATTACATCGGCAATTATACATATTGAACATATTAAATCAATATTATAGATAAATTTAAACAAGCCGATAAAACACAGAATAATAATGAAAAAAATTGATAACTCGGTTTTAAATAACCTAATAATGCACTTTGCTCTTTAAAACCTGACAATAAACACTACTTATTGTATTGGCAATGGCGCATCAATATAATTTTCATCAATATGAAAACCTTTTTTGCGTAAATCCATTTCTATTTCAATGCGTTCTTTTTTCCATTGAGGCACATCTTCTACCAAATGTGCTTTCCATTGGCTCAATTTATTTTTTTCATCATAAAGATACAAATATAAAAATTGAGCGGTATACATATCAAATATTAAACTTGGGGATGAATCAAACGTATGAAAAGTTAATATGAGATTATCTTTGTAAAATGACATCGTAGGGCCTTCAATTAAACCTATATATTTTTGCCATTTTTCAAATGAATCAATGTAATAACCATCTGGGTTATAAATATTTTCTTGAGCCATCAGTTGCCAACTTTCCAAGCCCGAAATTCTAGGTTGATCTTTCGGTATAAAATGCTTCCATCCATATTTTTTCAATACCATCATCACAGCAATATATTGCTGATATCTTGTCTGTAAATCCAATTCTTGACCATTAGCGCCGCTTGTCAGAAGTGCTAAGTTCAGATGATTAATACCCATTGAATCATTCACCAGCCCAACATCCTGAAAACCATTCATCTTAAAAATAGGATTCATGTCGGCGTTTAATAACGTAACATCTATGTCCAAAATATCCTTAAACTTCAAATTAGGATAAATAAACCCAGGCCCAATGCCTGACTCGTTATGTATCAACAAATTAGGGTTATTTTGAATTAAAGATTGATAATCCTCACCTAACCTAACGGTTAAAGGATAATATCCTCGCACATTTTTAATTGGAATCATCGGCATATTTTCTTCTGTAAAGGTATTCATTAAAAAACAATAAGACAATATTATTAGAAACAATACACAAAAAATAAAAAGTAACCTCTTAATATTGAATAAATATATTTCAACTTTCAATAATCTGACCCATTGATAAGCTATTTAAATACCCATCCATCACATCTGGATAGTTATTCATCACATAATCAAATTCCTTAGCAATTCTGGTAATAAACTTCATACGATGATTAACATCATAAAGATTTTCATCATCATGCATATCCTCATAAAACTTCTCAATAGCGGCATTATTATTTCCAACCCGCATCTTCAATTGATCCAGTACTTTTTTACTGGCTTTGTATGGGTAATTAAGCAATGAACAACTGTTAGTAAATACCGCTTGCCGACCTTGTGTATTGACAAAATAACTCGCTAACTCCAATGCAATCTTAAAACGAGATTCTAGTTCTTTTTGAGAATCAAAAATCCTTTTAATGGTTGGATCAAGAACACCGTTAGGAGCATAAAAACAATTTTGTAACACAACCCTCTGCTCATGATCAGCAATTCTTAACAGGCTTTTAAACCGAAAATTCTTTTTGTCTTTTGCTATTGTTGAAACCTCGTAATTTTGAATATGCCTAAAACCTTCAAGCAGGTATTTTTTGTCATATTTAAAGTATTTAATTTCAGATAATGCCGAAATATAGGGTGTTTTCAGGAGATATTCTTGGATTTTTTGATGATAAGTATGTGCATCCCTCAAAGAAAGGCAAGCAAAAAAAGATTTGGGCCACCGAATATAATACTCATGATAAGTTTGAATATCCAAATACAACCACAAATTCCCCTTAATCATTTTTGAACGCATGTATTCAAGGTCACTTGTCGTGATATTGGTAATAAATTGAGCACCAAACATACTCGCGGTTTTAATCAAACAATCACCTAAGGCCAAAACGCCACAATATACTTGTTTCGCAGCAATAGATCCTAAAGCCATCCAATAAAAACGCCCTTTTTTATTGATATCACTATTAGGCTCTTTTTCTAAAAACAATCTGGCATAACTTTTAGAAATACTTTTAACCCTACGTTGTGAATCAGTGTCTAGTTTCATCTTATTTTCAAATACACAATAATTAGAAATATTGACATAGGCATAATATTGAGCGAGTGACCACAAACTAGAGCATTCTTGTTCGCTTTGGCATTTACTATTACATCTATCATTCGCATCTGTAGCAACCAAATACTCATCCATCACTTTCTCCCTTTTGATATCAAATCCTCACCACCAGAAAAATCAGGAAAATCAAAATCCAATATCAACTTTTCAGCACTCTCTGTCCACATTCTTAAAGTTTCGCCACTTTGCGTCGTTTGTGCAGACACTTCTTCATTGGTTTGTGTATTGGTTATTTTGTATGGAGCCTGAGAAATTAACTCCCCAGCTGGGGTTCTCATCACAAACTTTTCATCATAAATACTGACAGCTGGTGTCTTATCAAATTTATAAGCTACTTCTTTAGGTCCAGCGTGAGGAAAAGCACTGGCTTTATTATCAATCACCCCCGGAGCATGAATTTCGATGTTTCCGTCCTTCAAACGAATATAAGCACCACCAGACATAAAAACTCCTAAGTGATTAATATAAAAAGTAATATACTATACCATTGTCATTCCTTGTAAAGCAAAAACAATGACCCTTATTGTGGCAATTCAAACAAAAGATAGTATTATTATTACGGCTGATAAACGCCATGTATCAGTGGATTATCAAGATTTCACCAAGACTAATTTTCATTCAGACCAGTGCAAGCTATATACATTGAATGATGGAATGCTAACAGGATGTGGTGAATATCAAATAATATTAAGAATGAGTTATTACGCACAACAAGAGCAAAATATCTCTTTGCTACCTATATACTTACAACAACTTAAAGAGCACCGAACTACTGAATGTGGTGAATACGACCAAATCACAAATACAAAAATTATCTTTTCTATCAAAAATGAGAAGAGACCACAATTATATCTACTGGGCTTTGAATCCGAAATTGAAGAAGCAGAAAACAATGACATTATTATATTAATGCCTATAAATCACGAGCTTTTGAATATTTCAATGAATGAACTACAGAAACTAAAATTACAGCTAAAAGAATACAATCAATTTAAAAACAACCAAAGCTGGATTAATCACTATTTGCACTT
>JASLFS010000054.1 GCA_030150505.1 Vitreoscilla sp.
AGTTTTTTCTTAATATTCGTTTCATCGAGATTGCTTCCCATGCTTTCAATTTTTTCAATCTGCCGACTTAATAGCACTCTTCCTTTCACCCTCATCAGGCTATAAATCTATTAGACATCTAATTAAAATATAATTAAGTTCTAAAATAGAACTAAGGGGAAAATAACCAAGCGACTATTTGTTGTCAATCATGCATAAGGGAATGATCATGAGGTTGGCCTAACATGACTTAACTTTCTGTATAAATGATATGCTTTGGAAATTTTACACCGACAAATAATCTAAAAACTCAAATAATGATTTAGATTAAACCTACGTTAGATTAATTTTTATTTATATAGGGTCTCTCATTGTCTGAAAGAGAAAATCACCGACAGAATCATACGTTTTACTTACTAAATCTCCTGAATACTCAATAAATACTTGTACCCTTCTCATACGCCAATTTTACAGTCTGTTCTAGCTCCTCATCAGAACCGTTTTTATCAAGGATAAAATCCTCAAAATTATCTATACCTGTAAAACTATAATCCAAACCATCTTAATGAGTAGGACAAATAATGAAGTGATTATCCATTAATCTAATACTGAATATCCTGAGAGTTTAAATAGTATTAAAGAGCATCAACAACAAAGTACCATCCAATTTTTTTAGGAACATACCTGAATACTTCAGTCCCTACTTTCTGCTTTGTCTCACAGTTAATAATATCAAAAGTAATTTCTCTTTGATCAAATATCATTCCGTAAGAACCATCTTTTTTATAAAAATATGTAGAATCACCAAACACAAAAGTATCATAACCATATTCTAGACTAGACTTTTGTAAATAAATACCATCCTTGTAATACGCCAAGTTCAATGGGCTAGATCCCCCATGAGGTCCAATATTAATCTTAAGATTATTCATACAAAGAATTCTATCTTCAATATGGAAAGTTATTGGCATAGCGATGCTATTATCTATAGAATCTTCAATCAGTATATTAATTATATACCCCTCTCTGTAAAGCAATAAATTTTGAGGGAATATTTTTTTCTTCTTTTCAAAATAAGAAACGATTTCATAAGACTGATTTTCCACTGGTATAATTCGGTATAGATCATTTATTCCCGTTATCATACAACTAGAAATCGGAATACAAAGAGCTAACAGTATAAGTATTTTTTTCATTTTTAACCTCCGTTAGCTTGTTACTTTTAATATTCATAAAATAGAAATAGCTTATTAGCACTTACATCCCACAATAATCTACCTTCTATTTCTCTTTGATAAGAAATTCAGAACAACAATTTAAATTATTACTATTATTTTTTAGGAAAATTCATAGTCAATGATATTATTATAGTCATCAGCTATATTTTCAACAGAATTAAAATAATCATGATTAGAAATATTCACTGAAGGCCTTATGTCCCCTAATATTTTATTACTATTTTTATCAATAGTAATATCATCTGAAATGGAATTATTAGCTCGTATTTCTATTGTCCACCATGCAGATATTTTATAGTCAGTATTTTTAGACTTTAAGAAATTCGCTTGGGCCGCTGGTGTTTTTAAACTTTGAAATGTATCCCAATCAGCTCCACCTTTGCTCTGTAATTCATCAATAGTAATCTGTTGTTTGACTTGCTTTTCAACATCAGCTTTTGCTTGTTAATTTTGGCTGTAAATATGTGTCGGAACAACAATTGAAATTAAATAAAGGTGACTGCGGAAATAGTCACCTTGGGTCGTCTGATGAATTAAATCGGATTTAACCAAAGTTATTTACAGGGTTCCTTTAAAAATAGGTTTGTACAACAAAGTCGTTCATCATATAAAAAAAACCTCAATGACAATTCATTGCCTCCCTGCCATCGTTGCACTGGTATACATCGATCATTATGTAATACTTCAACTACCTTTTCCCAATTATTTCCAGATGTACTGCCCCCAAATATATCTAAAGAATTAAATATATCCTGAGTTTCTAATTCAGGCTCCTTATCAGATAAAAAAATAAATGAATGTCCTGATAATACAAATGCATTTTCACTTATCCCTAAAGGTAAATCGGAATTATCTAGATTAAAATATGTTGCGAATATTATTTCCCCTTCATCATTTATAAATTTTTTTCCTCATTATTTGAATATTTTCCAAATTTTTCTCGAATATACTGTTGTTTCCACAATCCCTTATGGCAATTTATTTTAGAGTTTGTTCTCCAAGTACTGTCGCATAAAAACAAATATAATTTAAATTTACTATTAATATTTTCATTAATATAATTAGATATCATTTCCTCCATTAACTGGATATTATTCATTCTATCTTCTGCGAGAATAAATAATTCATTTTTTTCAGCATCTAATTCAGTTTTAATAATCATAATGATTCCCATTTAGAGTGTTAAAATGCGGACCTCTATTCTGTGATGGATCATCCAAAAAAACATGCCCTTTGCTATCATCTCGAATAATAACAGTTTGAGTCCCACCTCCAAACTTGGGAACTTCATATTCATATTGTTTACCAGGCTGTATATTACCTCTTCTATCAACGTTAGGCTTCACTCTTGTGGGTTGCATGCTGACAGGAATACCAGCATCTTTTTTGCCTGATTGAAGGCACCATTACGTCCTGCACCAGTAGAAGTATAGTTTACAGGTCTATCTCCTTGTACCTGTGACGCACTCGCTTTGGTACTTGTTTTTCTAACTCCTGTCAATGCGCCATATACACTCGAGGCTATGAGGTCTGCTTCTTGTCTATCAATGCCATACTTTTGTTGTAGGCGTTTAGCAAACCCTGTAGATGAAACTACATTAGCTGATTCTATTTGGTGTGATAGCAATGCAGCTTGATCACTCCCCACATTCTTAAATGTTCCAATTTCATTTAAAAAATCTTTCTTCTGATTTATGATAAATGTGTACTTCTGCTTGCATAAGGTAGCATTGGTTGAACAAATAGCGACCAACTCGTCCTGTTGGGCTATTGCCAGTTTTCGGTATTTATCTCTCACTTAATCACAAGTTGTTTTAGATCCACATGTTTCCAACTCCAAATCGTAATAACTCAGCTGAGACGATGTTAAATAATTATTCCCCACTGCATTCTGTCCAACCACTCCCGCAAGTTGTGCACTAAATGCTGAATCACCGACTGTGCCACCAACTACAGCACCAATCGCTGCAGTGAGATCACGAATCTGGGTTTTCACATCTTCGGGTAAACGATTGGCCTCAAACTCACCATTGGCATTTTGATAATCTGGATTACTCTTATATTTTTGACTTAAATAATCTGCTGCTGATTCGGCAGCTACCGCAGCACTACCACCTGCTGTGGGGTTCTCCCCATTAACATAAGCTAAAGTTGCACCAAGGATGGTATGCGCAGTGAGTTGCGCTGCTTTGTTTTTGTCTTCACCATGACCCCATCGCTGACCAATCACATAAGCCGCATAAGGGGACAAACTATTCGCTGCAACTTGTAAGTCTGTTTGACCACCAAGTGCGCCTGTGATTGCAGTGGTAACTGCATTTAAAGCACGACTATTTGAGCCACCAATACCTCAAGCTTGGGCACTTTCTGCAGCTATTTTATAGTCACTATTTTTAGATTTTAAGAAATCCTCTTGGGCTGCTGGTGTTTTTAAATTCTGATAGTTTTATCAACACACATCATGATTCAGGGTGACTGCGGAAACAGTCACCCTAACTCATAGAATTAATGAAAAACTCTACACTGAATTCACTACAAGCCCAACTACAACAAAAGCCTCTCTACATAGTTGTATTTTGAAGCCATTATGAATTCACTCTGCTCTCATAATGATATTTAAAACTGTACATAATCACTAGGATCAGTATCTAAAACTAATAATCGATCAGATTCTTTTAAGTAAATCTCTAAAATATCTTTTGAAACATAAACTTTTAACCGACTATCAAAATCAAAATCAAACATACACGTTGCCAAAGTATATAAAAATATATAACACTCTTTATCCGTAACATCGGCACCAAGGCTTCTAATATTAAACCTTAAACTTATATTTGTGTTTATCAGTTCAAGATAACTCATTAAACAGTCTCTAAATCCATCAGGACTTGTACCACCAAAATAATATTGATTACATCTGCCCATAATAGGATTATCATCAGGATAATCCTTATATACTATACTACCAATATATTGGGTTACTTCCCCAATAGAACTTAATGTATTATCAAGGTTAATGACCAGCTCATTTTTAGTACTAGAGTCTTCTGCACAAAAAAAAGCATATAATTGATTAAACTTACTCATTTAATTTTTCTCCAGGTATTTCCAATTGCTTTATTTGATGGTGAAATTGGTTTACTTGGATCTGGACGAACTTGCCCATAATGATTTGGTGTATACCACATCGAGTTATCACTCCCAACAACAATTCGCTGAGTTCCTCTACCATTTACGCCTTCTGTTGGCACAACCCACTCTGTATATTTAGGCCCAGTAGGCAATTTAGGGTGAGTCGAATTATTGTATGGAACTCCATCTTTAAGTGCAGCATTAGGCTGATTGTTTAATATTCGTTGAATCGTAGGATTTAAATCAACATCTACCTTTACTATACGACCATTTGGTAATTGAATCGGCTGATTTGTAATTCTTTCACCAATTGAGTTAGCCCATTCTGCCTTAAATTTATTCCCCTCATCAATTCGTGCTTGAACATTATCTGGATGATAAGGATCAGTTTTCAATGCTGGATTACCACCACTAATTTGCTGCCCTTTCTTTATTTCACAGCAATTGGCGTTATGAACCCAAATACCTAGTTCACCAACATGATAGGTGTGGAAACCTGCGACCTCGATATTATAAACAGTTTCTAATTTACCTGGGATTAATATTTGGCTAACAACCGTGAGCTCTTCATTATCACGATTAAGTACAATCATCCCTGATTTTAGAAGTGAGGCTTTTAACCAGCCATAATCTTTAATCCAAAATGGGTGCTCTGAAGTCGTTTCTAAAGTTTCTAAACGACCTTGTTGATCTTGTATTACAACATTAAAAATTGCTTGTTCAGCTGTTACTTTTGTGGCTATAACTGGACGATAACCATATGCTAAAGTAGCATCATTTCTTGACCAAACCAGTTCTCCTCCTGTAAATGTTTCAATTGCTTTTAGACCTTGGTTTGTTTCAATTAAAGTACCAGCTGTAAAACAACTTCCTCCTGAACACGCTTTAGCCGCATCACTCAAAGCAGCTTTCATTTTAACTACATTTCCAACATCACGGGCTTCGTTGTAAAGCTTTTGGGCTTTGTAATAATCCTTCGCAACATCTCCAGCAATAGGGATCAATCCTATAGTTGCAAAAACATAATCACCAACAGTCCGTGCTTCATAAAATCCTTTTATGTCACCAACAATAGGAACAAAATCTAAGGTCAAACCTCCTACAGTTTTAAGATTATTCAATGTCTGTGTTTGCAAATGTGTCGTACAAGCAGCTGAATTGGCAGCTAAACCTGCAGCACCGCAGCCTTGAAAGCGTCCTGCTTGAACGCGGTCTTCATGCACACTATTTTTTACAATTTCACTATGATTATTCTCCACCGCATTCTGTCCAACCACGCCTGCAAGCTGTGCATTAAATGCTGAATCACCCACTGTGCCACCAACTACAGCACCAATCGCTGCAATGAGGTCACGAATCTGAGTTTTCACATCTTCAGGTAGACGATTGGCCTCAAACTCACCATTGGCATTTTGATAGTCTGGATTATCTTTATATTTTTGACTTAAATAATCTGCTGCAGATTCGGCTGCAACTGCCGCACTACCACCTGCTGCGGGGTTCCCCCCATTAACATAAGCTAAAGTTGCACCAAGGATCGCATGTGCAGTGAGTTGCGCTGCGGTATTTTTATCCTCACCATGACCCCATTGCTGACCAATCACAGAGGCCGCATAAGGAGACAAACTATTGGTAGCCACTTGTAGGTCTGTTTGACCACCAAGTGCGCCTGTAATTGCAGTGGTAACTGCATTTAAAGCTCGGCTATTTGAGCCACCGATGCCCCAAGCTTGGGCACTTTCTGCAGCTATTTTATAGTCACTATTTTTAGATTTTAAGAAATCCTCTTGGGCTGCTGGTGTTTTTAAATTCTGATAGGCATCCCAATCAGATCCACCTTTGTTCTGTAATTCATCAATAGCTATCTGTTGTTTAACTTGCTTTTCAACATCAGCTTTTGCTAGTGGATTTTAGCTATAAGTACGTGTTACCGTAACAATTAAAATTAAATAAAAAGGCGACTGAGGAACAGTCGCCTTGAATCACCTAATGAAGAAAATAGGATTTATACAGAATTATTTATAGGCCTTCAGAATTAGTTACAGAGTCTAAAAGATATATTCTCATCTTCATCCTCAGTTACTTCATAGTTTCTAATAACTTTTCCATCAGGTGAGTAGAGAACAAAAGACCCCATATCCATATCTTCATTATCTGGACAATAAAAAGATAGTTCATATTTTTTTGCTACATTTTTTAAATTGCCTAGAATTTTCTCATTATCTAAAATATCTCCATCAACAACATTAATTAAAAGTGAAACATCTCCTTTGCAGGGCTGATAAACACATATAACTTTAAATTCATCAAAACGATAATATTCATTGTTTTCTGGTATAAATTTATCATAAGAAATTAAACAGAGATTATCCACATCTAAAATTTCTTTAGATATCAATTCCAAGTTAAAACTATCTAAATCTTCCTTAATATAAAAATCTATCATTTGTGTACCTCCCTCCATGCATTATAACCTTTGGATTGTGAGTCCAAGCTAATTTTGTTCAATTTTAAAGCTTCTCTCGCTGCTGAAGTATCTCCGTATTTATTATAAATTCCTAATGCTCTATAACTACCTCTATCTAAACTATGTACACCAGCACCTGAATAAGGGTACAACTGTCCTCCATTTTTTTCAGCATATACTCGTCCATTTGCCAAAGAATAAAGTGTATCGCCAGTTTTTGCATCTTTGCCCAAATTAGTTGCTGCACCATTTTTAATTAGCTGAGTATCCTCTTTCATATTTACAATTTTACTTACAACTGTATTATTATCCTTTGCCATTGATTTAAAACCAACTGAAGCACCATTATGTCTCGCATTCGGGACTTTTAAATTAGCTAGTCTAGCTAGCTCTGCTTTTCTTAGTTCTAACACCGTTTTAGAAAGAGTATTTGCTGACTCACTAAACTGATTAAAATTAGATGACTCTCTCGCTGCTTTACTTGCGTCAATATTTGCTTTGACTAAATCACTCTGAGAAGTTTTCCCTGCCCCTCTAAAATAATTAGTGACTTTCGACACTACACCTGACTTACTTATGTAAACAACAACAGGTTCTAAAGCCTTACCAGCCCCATAAGTTACTGCTACAGTAGTTAAAGTCTCACCTCCTTTTTCCGTAATCTCTTTAGATGTAGCATAACGCTCACCTGCTCTTGGAGCACATGAAAAACCAGCAACTTTTACACATACTATAAAATCACCATTACTCGCGATTTTATATGAACTATTATCCTTAACTGTTTGGAATATTTTTTTTGAACCTTCTAAGATATCTTTAGAATACTGTCCTGTATTATCATTAACAACCTCCTTAAATGCATTGGGATCTATCGATTCTAGGCCATTATTCTCCACCGCATTCTGTCCAACCACGCCTGCAAGCTGTGCATTAAATGCTGAATCACCCACCGTGCCACCGACTACAGCACCAATCGCCGAGGTGAGATCACGAATCTGGGTTTTGATGTCTTCAGGTAGACGATTGGCCTCAAACTCACCATTGACATTTTGATAGTCTGGATTATCTTTATAGGGTTTAGATAGATAGTCTGCTGCAGACTCGGCTGCAACTGCTGCACTTCCACCTGCTGCAGGGTTCCCCCCATTAACATAAGCTAAGGTTGCACCAAGGATCGCATGTGCAGTGAGTTGCGCTGCTTTGTTTTTGTCTTCACCATGACCCCATTGCTCGCCAATCAACTGTGCGGCATACGGAGATAAACTATTCGCTGCAACTTGTAGGTCTGTTTGACCACCAAGTGCGCCTGTAATTGCAGTGGTAACTGCATTTAAAGCACGGCTATTTGAGCCACCAATACCCCACTTTTCAGTGGTCAGTTTTTCTTTGGCGAGTGCCGCAGCATAGTCAGCATTTGCAGAATAATATTTATCCTGATCTGCGGAATTCATTTTTTTAACATCAGCAAGTTCTTCAGGACTAAGTAATGTTTTTAATTGCTCTTTGATATTTTCCTTTTCAGCGGTTGCTTGCTTAATCTGGTTCTGTTCATAGGTCCGTGCTGCAGCGACGATCGTAGACGTTGCATCAGCTACCGTTTTTTGGTTATCCAAGATATTTTGCAAATTCGGTAAGGTATCCACCTTATTATTTGCAGTATGAATATCTGTATGAATACCCAATTGCTCAACTGTAGTTTTCTGACCACCAATGGTGATGTTTCCATCACTTAAAGTGGCATAAGTGGTGCTGCTGTCTTTATCAGACTTGTGCTGCGGCAAACTTGGACTAAAGCTGGTTGCCTCTTTCCAGTTACTGTTACTGGTCGGTTTGGATGCAGATCCATCGCCTTTACCTAACTGAGTACCACCAGAAAGGCTAACGCTGGTTGCATCATATTGAGATTTATTTTCAACATTGCTAAAGGTGAAAAGATTTGTGGTTAAATCATTTTTATCTTTAGTGGCCGTTGATGCAATCGCTCCACCTTTGAGATCAACACTATCCGCTTTAACGTGATAACCACCCTCACCAGCAAATAACCCAGACTGCTGATTAACCGAGCTAGAGCTACCTTGGGCTTTACTTTGACTAAAGTTACCTGATGCCTGCCAAGCCGTACCTAATGACGCTTGAACACGCCCTCCAACACCTGTTTGTTTAATATTTTGTTCAGTTTGATCTTGTAGGCTTTCTATGCGAAGTTTACCGCCAACATCAGCATCGATGCGATTAGCTGTAGCTTTGGCACCAGTTAAAGTGGTATCGCCCTTACTCTTAATATTTAATCTGTCTGACTCCAAGGTTGTGAGGCTATGTGTATTACTGTCCAAATGGTTACTGCCTTGACCAAAGCCTGCTTCACCATAAATATAGACACCTGTTTGTGCACCAACAGAAACACCATAACCTACACTTAAACCTGCATTGCTATTTTTACCATCTGCTTTTTCTTGGCTTTGCCCTGACTCTAAAATAATATGTTGAGCCGAATCAAGATTAATCGTGTCTTTGGCTTTGACCTGTGTATTTTGAAGGTGGATATCCCCCGCTGTACTGGTCAAGTTAACATTGCCACCTGCAGTAATATGGTTTTGTTGAGAAATAGCAGAGGAACTGTCTTGTTTACTGTTACTACTACTAAAACCAATACCTGCTTCGGCTTTAAAGAATGCCCCACCTTGAACATCACTATAGCTTTGATAGGTCTGCGCACCAGCCGCTAAAGTTTGTAAGGCTTGAGTTCGATCGTCTGCTTTACTATTAGCAGCTTTATCCACTGCACCAATCGCATCTAAAATCGGTGAACTCACCTTGGCAAAAACACCCACTTTTAAATCATCTGAAGACTGGTGTGCACTCGATGTATTGTGATCATCGAACACCTTAATTTGTTTAGCTGTTATACTGACATCTTTGTTAGCAACGACATCCGCAACTTGCTGGGTATAGTTGTTACCCGCAACGATGTTGACACTGCCACCAAGACTGCCGACTTGACTACGTTGTTGCTCAACACTTTGGCTATTACTTTGGTTACTACCCTTCATATAACCAAAGAATTTTTCTGTATCTGAAATCTGCGCACTACCAATACCTTTGTTCGTACTGCTTTCACTTTGACTCTGACTGTTTTGGGTCGATTTAATATTCACATCACGTGCAGCATGAATATTGACATCCCCTTGTCCAGCGACAGAACTACCTAAGATGTTGATATCACCTTTTTCAATTTGTAATTTGGTTTTACCCCCGACTGAAAGCTGAGTCCCTGTCACTTTATCGAGCTGTGCTTGCCCTTTTTCATTATTGTTATAGATACCAGCAGGCGCACTCCAGTCACGGTTATCTATACTAAAGCCTTTGGTTTGACTATTTGCGCTTTGATCTTGATGATCCGTCGCAAAACTTAGATTAATCGTATCCTTGGCATGCAATAATGCATCACCTTCTGCTGAAAGTTGTGCTCCTTGGCTATTGATATTACCTTCTTTGGCTATAATATTGAGATTACCCTTCGCCGAGGCTTGGGTCACTACCGCCTGTGAACTAGAAGAATCCTGTGTGCGACTGGTTTTTTGGTTTGATGCAGTTAATACAAGTGGAGTCTGAGCCGCCATACCCGCTTTCGCTACAGCATCACCATGAACCATCACTTGACCAATAGCACTATCAGAGTACTGATTATCCTTCATATTTTTCTGATAAGTTGAAGCTGCTGCTACTGCTGGAGAATAGGTCATCCCTACAGAAAAACCTGAATTCTTGCTCTGCATCTCACTATGCTGATTGCTTGTTTCATAGCCAGCAGTTAAGTTAACGTTGGCACCTTGCAAATTCAGATCTTTTCCTGCATTTAAAATCGCAGCCTGTGCAGTAAGGTCTTTACTCGCAATAATCGTTGTATCGCCCTTTTGACTACTAATCACACTTTGTGTCAGTGTGGTAGACTTGCCATTATTTTGAGTATTTAAACTTGATTTACCATAACCAACACTTGCAACACCATCAGATAAACTTGCACTAAAGCCCGACTTCTTCACTTCACGGCGTGAATCAGCACTACTATAGTTTTCAGCAGCAGTAATACTGACATTTTCTTTGGCTTGAATTTGCGTAAGTTCATCAGAAATAATATTACTGCCACGAATCGCCACATTATTGGCATCAATTATGACCTTTTTACCTTCAATACTACTAGCAACGGCTTGGTCTTGGTATTTACTGTTATAGTTTTGCTCAGAACTACTCGATAAAAAGCCTTTGTGCTTAATATAATCCGCCTGATCTGTCGCTGTAATACTGCGTCCTTCAGTCACTTTAATATCTTTGACTGCTTGCATAACAGTATTGCCAGACTGACTACTCAGTTGTGAACCTTGAATCTGAACATTTTGACCTTTTAGATTGAGATCACCTTTCGAGGAAATCACACTACCAATATCTTGGCTACGTAGTTCTTTATTGTAATTACGGCTGTCAGCGACACCTAAGTTCGAGACTTCCTGTTTAACACTACCAATATTTAAGTCCCCTTGGACTTGCACAGCAGTTGCACCATTTTTGTTTACAATCTCTGCACCTTTAATATTGGCTTGACCACCCACTCGAATACTCAGAGTGGTATTTAAATCAGGATTGACTGTATTTGATCCATTACCCCCCACATAAAGCCCTGCTTTACGAGCGATACCCTCACGGGTAAAGGCATTTTGACCATAAATATTGTCAGTTTTGATGGTCGTGGTGTTGTGGTTAAAGTCACCGCCAATATCTAATCGTGCAGCCTGATTAGCTACAAGTGTTCCCCCTTGATTATTGAAGTCCTTACGCGTTTGTAAATCGAGCAGATTTGATTCTATACGTCCACCCATTTGATCAATATGATCCGCTGAGATTTTAACGATTTCTCGACCCGCAATGGTCGCACCATTAACCACGCCACCTTTGACTTGTAAATCTACTTGCTCAGCACTGATCAGTGAACCATCACCTTTTAAATCACCACTACGCGCACGTACATAAACTTGAGGCACCCATGCTGTTGCCGATGTACCATCATCAAGTTGAACCTGTTTAGCTTCAATCCAAATAATATCACTGGTGAGCTGGGCAATTTGTGCGGCTGTTAATGCAACACCTGGAGTTAAATTATAATTTTTAGCAAAGCTTAAACCATTATTCATGAGCGATTTAAACTGCTCTTCATCGTTGGCATAACCTTGTAAGAAACGACGCCCAGTTAATTGTGCAATTTGATCTTGAACTAAACGCTGTTCATAGTAACCATCACCTAAACGCTTCTGCTGAAGTTTTGGATCTAAACCTATCGACTTCAACATATAGTCTGTCGATAACCACTGTTTATAATTGGTAAAGCTCGGATCACTCTCAACAAAATATTGTGCTTTGGTATCACCATGTGTACTAAATAATGCATTACTTGAAATTTTAAGTGCATTTAAATCAATACTACGTACCTGATTGGCTTGATCAACTTGACCACCAGATATATTCGGTTGTCCCCCTTGATCTCGACCATTAACCGTCGGTTGATCGGTTTGACCTGCTTGAATCTTATTATTGTTTTGAGTCTGTACCTGATCAATTTGAGTATTCAAAGTATGATTTTGAATATTGCCTAGACTTTTAGAAACAACTAAAGTAATAGGCTCGGAAACATCTGCAGGATTATAAGGAGAGTGGTTTGATGTTTCACGCGTATGTTTACGCCTAAAACCACCATGCCATTTATAAGTACTCTTATAGCTTTCTCCGGTGACATTCAAAATTCGAACACCTTCACCTTCTTTTGTTATAAGATCATTTGCTAACGTCGTCTTTAGTTGCCCACCTGCCAATATTTGACTTTTATCGTTAGTCAACCAATCTGCAGTAATATCCATATTACCACCAGAGATAATCTCTCCTGGCGTGGTTTTAGTAACTTGGCTTTCTAATGTTTTTTCTTTAACGTCATATTGCCACCACGTTTTGATTTCATTATCACCAAACCGAGCATTATATTTGGTAATTGCAATATCTAATGCTGCATAAGCCGATTCATCGGCTGCTTCCCATTTGCTTACCGCAGTTTGGTAGTCCTGAACCATCTGGTCATACTTTTTCTTATCAAGATCATATTGTGTTTTCGCTGTTTGATAAGCCTGACAAGCTGCGGCATTAAAACCTGCACCAACTTCACAACTATTTTTTCCTGTCGGCTCAACTGGCGCAATAGCTGTTGGTGGCTGAGGCATGTCCACAGCAGGTGGTGCTATATTAAAATATGCCCAAACTGGATCGTCTTTTTTATAATTAAGCTTACATTGCTCAAGCGGCCCTTCGCCATCACAGGTTCCAGAAGCAATGCCTGGAATCGGTGTTTCACCCAAAACCACATTTTCAGGGAGCTGCACTGGATCGGTGTTATAGCGATAAAAATCTGCTTTACTCCATTTTTGCAAAATAAAGTTGGTACTTAATATCTTGGCGGATGTCCCTTCAGGTTGAATATAGGTTTTTTCAACAATATCTCCAACTTGTACAGGCCTAGTATCGAAGTTGCTGTTACTATTATCCACTTTCACCGCAGTGATTTTCATATCACCCAGTGATTCAATTCGAGCACTGTTATTATTGATATGTCCAGCTTGACCTTTGGCATTGAATTTATCATCTAACTCACCAGCAATGCTTAAATTACCCTGACTCATAATCCATGCATTATCTTTAGCACTGTCTTTTATTGCGCCGCTAGCTTGGTTGTTTAATGTACCTACAGCCAAGTGCATATCACCACGAGAAGCAATCACCGCACCTTTACCTGTAGCATCACTTAAGTTGTCTAGGGTCTTAGCTTGAATGGCAACCTTGGTTCCATAAATACGTGCACCATCATTCCAAACCCGATCAGCCTGAATATGAGTCAACTCACCATTGATCAACCCTTGGTTATGCACAGTATCTTTGGCATTTAAATGGGTTTGTTCTGAATAAATCGTGCCCTCTGTTTGGTTTTGGATATTCTGAGCAGAAATGTCGAGCAATTTACCTGCAGTTAAATCAGATTGGTTAATCAGATCTTTTTCTGTGCTCAGTTTTAACTGGTTATTTGCAATAATTTTACTGTTTTTATCATGCAAATAATCTTGCTTAAGCTGTATATCGACATCTTTTTCACTCATGATCTTGCCTTGATTGAGTAAGGCATTGGCTTGTATATCAACTTTATTTTTTGCTAAAATTTCACCTTCAGTATTATCAATATTCAAGGTTTTATCTTGTTGTCCCAGTTGTACTTGATCTAATGCCAGCACACGCCCTTTTTGATTATTAAGCTGTTGTTTTACATCTAATTTAGCAGTTTCACTGGCTGAGATCGTTCCAGTTTGGTTATGCAAGTCTTGTGTATTTAACACCATGTTTTTCGCATGAATACCACTTTGTGCTGCAAACTGCGTGAGTTGATTATCTAACTGTGTACTCTTAATTTTCAGTGTTTCACCACTAGAAATCAGGCTTTGTCCTTGGTTAGTAATTTGATCCACATTTAAACTGAGATCTTTTTCTGCAAGAATTTTACCCAAATTATTATCCAGTACACCTTGGGCTTGTCCTTGTGCAATTTCTAAATCTTTCTGACTACTGATTTCACCGGCTTGGTTACGTAACAGCTGTGCGTTAATCTTTGTATGATCTGCTGCACTGATATAGCCTTGGCTATTGTCCAGTTGAGCAACATTTTTAATTGTTAATGTACCCTGACTCAGAATGCCCGCTTTCTCACCTGCTTGAGTATTGATTAAATCATGCTGCTGGGTATCAATATCTACAGATTTTTTAGCTAATATCGTCCCTGACTGGTTATTTAAAGTTCCTGTAAGCAGTTTAATCTCATCAGCAATCAGTTGCCCTTGAGTATTTTTCAATGAACGTTGCTGGCTATCAATCTGTAATGACTTTTCAGCAACCATGATCCCTTGCTGATTATTTAAGCCTGCAGTATTAAGTTTTAAATCTGTACCTGCATAAATCTCACCAGCTGTATTATTTACTTCTGATTGGCTATTGATCTGCACTTGATCTTGTTTTGAGCGAATCATACCCGTCGTATTATTGAGTTGTTTCGCATCAATATTGACTTGTTTATTGGCAGCAATCGTCCCTTTGACATTATCTAGACTGTTCGCAGTAATACTTGCTTGGGTTGTTGCCAACAATTGACCTTGCTGATTCACCAACTGATCTGCTTGAATCTTCAAAGTTTCTGCTGAAATCTCACCCTTTTGATTATCCAGTTGCTGAATATTTAAATTGGCTTGACCTGTAATTGATGCAATCGCACCCTCTTGATTATTGGTTTTCGTTGCAGTGGTATTGAGTTGTTCAGTGGCAAAGATCTTACCTTGTGTATTATTAATACCTTTAGCCTGAATGCTTAAATCTTTGGCACTTTGTAAAGCACCTTGAGTATTATTTATCTGTTGTACACTTAAGTTCAACTGCTGTTGTACCGCGATCAAACCTTTTTGGTTGTCTAACTGCTGTGCCTGTAAATCAATTGTTTTGGCATAGAGCTGACCTTGTTGGTTATCAAACTTCTGCCCTGTAAATCCAAAGTCACCTAAACGAAGCTCACCGCCCATGTTTTTAATTTGTTCTTGGATTTTTAATGAAACATCGCGGTTACTGGTAATTTGGCCTTCAGTATTATTAATATCATTCTTTACTCGAATTTCACCTGCACTGAACTGTTTAATAATAACTTCAGATGGAGCAACAGTGACTTTACTATCATCTTTGGCCGTTGAAGTTTTATCTGGCTCACCCACTGTAGGTGGAACAGTTTCACCTGAGTGTTGACCGTTACCTGTCCCTTGATCTGAGGCCAAAGTCGATCCAATTTTCCCCTGACTATTATCTAGACTTTTTGCAATCAGATTTAAATCTTGTTGGCCTGTCTGCTCAATCTTACCCTTTTTATTACTTAAGCTTTGTGCTGTAAAGTCGATACGGCCTGCATTAATCACACCAGCATCATTATTAATCTTATTTGCTATATTTAATTTAATTTCATCATTACTTGCCAATAACCCGCTGTTGTTAATGTCATCGGCTTGGATTTTAATCTGCTGCTGAGTACTACTGATATTACCGCTATTTTCAACACGATGTGCTTGTAGCTCAATCTTCTCTTTATTGGCAATAATATTGCCAGCATTCACCAAATCACCATTGGCCGTTAAAGTCAGCTGCTGAGTGGTGGCATTGATTGAACCTGCATTACGTACCCCTAAACCTTTTTCAGTACCCACCAAAAAAATCTTACCAGCGTACATGCCCCCTAATTGCCCCACATCTAAGGCGAAGTTAGGTTTATTATTGCTCGTATTTAAATTTGCCGTTGCAGTATTAATTTTAGCAGCTGCTTGATCGCGAACATCAATATCATTTTGACCCAATACGGTACTTAGGCTATTGGCGTATAATCCAGCATTGACCTTCAAAGCACGGCTATAAATATCGGTAAATGGCGTTAAGCTCCCATCAAGTCCTTTACCTGCAATGGTCACTTGACCATCACGTACTCGAAAAGACTCTAAATATCCTTGGTTCATCACCGCCTGACCTGTGGTTAAGGTAAAGCGCGTTGCATTAATTACACCACAGCCATCACACACCAAACCCGATGGATTGGCAATCACCACCTGTGCTTGTTTACCAGCAACCTCTAAATAGCCTTTCAGCTGACTTGGATTAGAACTATTGACTTCATTTAAAATCACCTTAGCTTCGCCCTTAGCAAGCCATGGGTTCCCCTGCACCCAACCACCAATCTGGGTTTGAGCATTATTACGTGAGTTATTTAAAATCGCGCCTTCTTGCCCCACATCAAATTGCTTATAGGTATTACGTGATACCCCGCCGGCACTTGGGGTCTGAATATTGACTTGAACGAGACCATTTCCACTATTTAAAATCGTTGGCTGTTGATTATTCGGAGCTGATTTATCCGCAATAATATGCGTGTTGGCTATAGTGTTTAATGGCATGCTCATCAGTACTGCGCCCAAACAACTAATCACTGCAAAATTCAGTGGGTTTAAACGTTTATAAGTCGTTGCTATAGTTTGATCAGACTCAAGTTCTACATTTAAAGTACCTTGACCTGAAGTTTTAGTACGACTCTTAACCATTTCTGCAACTGCAATAAATATACTTTGAGCCTGACTATAAATAACGCGAAAACGATTTTTATTCATAACAACAACCTAATTCTTTAATCTTTATTTCTTAATAACGTGTGTGAGGAGTTGAGCTTAATAGCTCCAGTTCAGACTAAAACCTGTGGTGACATCATCGGTGATGAAGTGCTTCGGTTTATCAATTGGAGCACCAACAAAGACGTCATAACTGACCCCTTTAATGAGTTGACCACGTAGGCCAACAACACCCCCCATCAGCTGTGTACCCACCAAGGGATTGGGTTCACGGGTGCTGCGTCCACCCACTTCGGCATAATCAATACCGGCATACCATTGATGCGGCTTAGACATA
>JASLFS010000056.1 GCA_030150505.1 Vitreoscilla sp.
TTTGGCGGCCATAGCGAGTTGGTCCCACGCCTTCCCATCCCGAACAGGACCGTGAAACGACTTTGCGCCGATGATAGTATGGATTCCCATGTGAAAGTAGGTCACTGCCAAACGCCTTATACTAAGCCCCTAGCTATTGCTGGGGGCTTTTTTATGTCTGAAATAACCAAAACAATCAAAACAACCAAAATAACACCTAACATTGCCTTGACTGGTGCCTACAAACACTCAGTCAGATAAGCTAATCAACAAGAATGAGAATGTGAAAATAGTAGGAATGGTTTGAGTATGATTTAATAATTCAAAGAGATGATAGCTGAATCATTTATCTTGGTCTGCATGATATTCGGTTTTAAGCACTCTAACCTGATTTAAAAATAAAGTAGGTAGGGTAAATGAAATACGGACAAGTAAAGGTTAGAGAGTTTTAGTTATAAGATTATCAAAGGTATTTTGGCACTTATTAAAATATTAAAATAGCTAAATCTTAGATACAACGGATTCGATATGATTTTCAAATTCCGTTGTTTAATTTTTTAGAGATTATTATTGTCATGATTAAGACTATTTTCTAAATTTTGTAAGGTATCAGCTGAAATAAATTTTAGTACTTCTACAAATGATTTCCCTATTATTTGTTCTGTTTGCTTTAATAAAATAATAACTGGGCTGCTTGGTTCATGTTGCTCGAACCATTGGCGAATTGTTTTGATATTATCATGCATGATTTGGCGGCTTTCAAAAGGATTGTTCATTAATATTTCAGATTCTCCTGTAGCAGGAAGGACCTTATCCTTATTTGATAGGCGAGCACTTGCAGTATTATCTTGTTCCTCGGTTCTTGGCATCATAATATTGTCACAATCAAAAAATGTTTTATCTTGTAAAAAATGTTCAGTATTCAAATTGACAAAAATAGAACAAATTTTAGTTAATATTGAGAAATCTGGAGAGTAATCGCATAAGTTAGTATTGCACCATGTGATTATTTTTTCTAAGTATTGAAATATTTCAATACTACTCAGTAGCGTTTCATTATTCTGAGCCAATAAAGATTGAACTTGTTTATGAATGCTTGATTCTGCTATTTCTCCATTGTGCTTAGGTATTGAGTAAGCTTGTTCTATATCTTCAAGTGATAAGACAGTGCCCATGCGTTGAGTGATTTTAAGTTTCCTTAAGTCTTGTAGAAAACCATTTGTATCGAGAAATGCAATAAATGAATTAGCGCGAATGGCTTCATCTTTAAATCCATCAATAATCAGTTGAGGATGAATATCATCTGGATAAGTTACTAACATATGATATAAGCTTGATAATACTTTCAGGCAGCCCTGGCTACCGTGTAAATGAATATTAGCTCGCATGAGTAAGATATATAAATTGATATCTTTGGTTTCTTTTAGCAGAGTTTCGCATTCTGATTTTATTTCAGACCAATTCAATGGCTCTGGTTTTTCAATAAAATGACCGTATTGAACTTCCTCTTGAGGTTGAGTTTTTGCAAACAGGATAATATAACGCGAGTCATATTGTAAGTTAGTACCACAAGGATTTTTTTTGCTAATTGGATTATTTAGTAAATCGTGCATTCTGATTCCATGATTAATTTTATACGGACATGTATTTCTCAGGAGTGTAGTTGATACCCATTGTATTGGAGTTATCTTGGGTTTTTCCTAGCCATGCATTCCAGCCTAGCTTACTACTGCCATCAAGATTTGTTGCTGGCACGTCTTTTGTATTAGCAATGAGTTGTACTTGCCAATCCAATTCATAGCCTACAAAACTCCTTACAATTTCTACTAACGGCAAAAAGTCTTCACTATTCGGCGTGAAGCGCATATAGGCGTTAAAATCCATTGGGCCAATGGTAATTTTTAAATTGCTTTGGCAATCCGGTATCTCTTTGCCGAGTATGGCTCCTTCTCCTAATTGAGCATTCATTTCAATATTGCCAAGGTAGCAATAATCTTCTTTTTCTAGCTTTAGCCAACTTAATGCATAGTTATCTATGTGAAGCGGTACATTAAAAAAATGATTTAAAAAAGCCTCTAAATGATATGGGGATTTTGTCTCACCAATGGCCAATGGCAACATAGATAAATGAGCATGTACTGGTAAATCTCGGCAATTGTCTTTTTGCAGACCGGCCAACATGATTAGAAGACGAGAAAAATAATCCTCATTATCTCTATCTAGTGAAACATGGGGTTTTGACTGTGCCCATGTTTTATACATTAAAGAAATATAACGGTGATTAAATAAGTTTAAAAAATTAGCCAAGGTATGGTCTTTTTTTGAGTCAATTCTTTCTTTTACAATTTCTGTAAAATGGATGGGTAAAGGACCATTGGGTCCAAAAAGTCCTAATCCATAAAGCTGTAACAATGTTTTAGATTCAGATTGATCGACTTTGGCGATTTCCCTTGGTGGAAAATACAAACTGGCTTTTTGTGAAAATTGAATAAGCTCTTCATTGGGTGAAGAAGAATTGCCTATTCGTGGAAGATATGTGTGATGAGCATTCAATAGACGTGAAATTTGATAGAAACTATAGTGCCATGGTTTTTGCATGGCACTTTTTAAAAAATCATCTAAATCATGGGTATTTAACGGTTTATATTGTTCTTTTTTTACCATAATCAACGCTCCATTGATGGATTAGATTTTTTTGTAATGAGTGTAATTCAACTTGAATAAAGCTATTGATAGAAACATGTCGCTTGAACCATTCTTTAATGATTAATGCGAGAACATAGGGGCTTTTACCAGAGAATCCACGCTCATCAAAAGTCAGTTTAATATTCATGCCTCGACCGTACACCAAGGGACCATGTCCAGGTAATCTCTTGGTCGTCGGTGTAATATCAACAGAAACCAAAGCTTGAATTTGATTACTGGTTTCAGGTTTAATCTGTTTGGCAAATAGAATTAATACATTGCGGATAATCTTGGCATTTTCTTTGCCATCTTGATTAAGTAATGGCAAGTAGTTGAAGCTAAGCAGACGAATGAGTTCCCAAGATAAATTATGATTTGCTATCGGCACATAAGGCGTACTAATGGGTTTAATAATACCAATTTGAGTAACGGGATAATCTTGTGTACAAGATAAGTCATTTTCTGAGTTTCTCGGAATCAGCAAAGGAAGATCACGATTGGTGGCTTTAACGCTGATATTGAGCGTTGACGAGGTTAATGAATATGGCGCATTAAATTGATCAACCAGCGAAATATATACCTCAGAACCGATATATGCTGAACGAGAACCATATTTACGCATATTTTCCGATGCAACCCGTGGGTATCTTTCATGGGCAAAATATCTAGAATAATTGCCATGATTTTCATTAACAGTATGATAAAGTGGTTTGTATTCCGTCATTTTATTACCGTTAATTTCAGAAGCAAAAACCTTTTCTATTGAATAAACTTCGTAATTTAAAGGTTGTGTTTTATCAACCAAAATATGAAATTCTGTTTCTTTTGGATTAACAATAATTTGATCTGCTTGTGCTTGGAAAATATTGACAATAGGAGTACAGAACAGTTCTAAATGAACAGGTTTTAAATCTTTTAAAATTTCATTGGGTTTTTCATTGAGAAGTAGAATAATTTCAATTTTATTATCATCAATATCTTTTAAATATTGTGCTATTTTTTCTAATTTAATAAATAAGAAAATAGAATAATTTGAGAAATAGCTTAAAAATAAAGAATGACCAAATGATTGATTCCAACTCATTGGTAGAAAGCTTTCCTCTTCTGTTATCGCAAAATCATTCATTTGATATGGTTTGAGGATATGTTGGTATCCTTTGCTATCTTTAATGCATATTCCGATGGTTTTTGTCAGTATAAATTCATGCAAGATTGACGCAATGGTTTCATTGCCATTTAAATAAATAGGTAATGTATCAATGTTTCGTAAGTCTGAAAATAAACTGTTGTCATCTGTTATTTCTAAGCTTAAACGCAGAGCGGATTTAATGCTGTTTTGGTTATTAAAGTACGAAAAATCAATATCAGGAGGGATATCTACTATTTGAGCATCTGTTAGTTCAATGGGGGCAATATGTAAATCTGTTGTTGTGGTAAAGGTACATAAACTAGATTCATTAGGGATGGAATGGCTGCTGAGGGTCGTTCCTTTTTTAATTTTAGTACCTTGCAAAATATTACTGTGTTGAGTATCGGGTGCAAATTTTGCCACGGACATGGCTGGAATTGGCGAGGTGTAATTGGGGAAAATGATATTTAATAAATTTTTGGTAAAAACAGGGTATTCAGCATCAATTTTTAGCTGCATACGAGCTGATAAAAAGCAAAAAGATTCAATGAGCCTTTCAACATAAGGGTCTTTTATTTCATCTTTTTTGAGGCCTAGCCGAGCGGCAATTTTAGGATGCTCTTGAGCAAATTCGGTACTTGCATCTCTAAAATATATTAATTCATTATTATAATATCGCAGCATTAAGTTATTCATTTGGCATTCTTTTGGATTTTCACAATAATTTATTTATTAGATAAATAGTTGATAAGCATATTGAATTTTATTTTTTTATGACATATTGATTTTGACATTAATGCTATATAGAATGCAAGGGCTTATTGTTAATACTTCAAAAATTAAATGTTAGAGAGGATAGAGTGGAAAATAACCAAGAGGTCGTTAATTCCCTGATTGAAGAGTATTCTGATTCAAAGATAGGGCTGGAATTTAATCATCAATCTCGTATGACTGAATCATTATCGATTTCTTGGGAGCAGAGAGTTGCTCAGATTGATGAGCAATCTGAAAATATTATTTTAGAAGTTTCTAAACCTCTTTTGCGATTATTATCTGAGATTCCTCCTCAATTGAATGGGCAAAGTATTACTGATTTTCGTGAGCATCTGGAAAATGAAATTGATATTTTTGCAAAAGTTTTAGAGTATTTTTCATGTAAAAAAGAACATATTTTGATTTCTCAATATTGTTTGTGTACTGCTTTGGATGAGCAAATTAATCAAACAATATGGGGTGGTGGGGATGGTAATCATATTGGTTCTTGGCCAAAAGAAAGCCTATTATCTACTTTTCATAAAGACAGTTATGGTGGGGATAAGGTCTTTTTATTGATTGGTAAATTGGCTGCTAATCCGCAAGATCATGTGAATGTTATTGAGTTGATTTATTACATATTGGAGCTGGGGTTTGAGGGGCGTTATCGTTATGATAACAATGGCTTACAGCAGTTAAGTGTGATAAAAAGTAATTTGTTGAGCTTAATTCACAGCGTCCGCCCAAAGCATACAATTTCATTGGCACCAACATTCGATATTCAATCAAATGATAAGCGAGCGAATAAAATATGGTTTATTCCAATTTGGTTAATCATTACTTCTGCATTTGTTATTTTACTGATTCAATTTAGTTGGTATCAGTTTTCCTTAAGCCAGCAAAGTAGCAAGGTGGCGGCGAATATCGAAAAAATTGGCAAGAAAGCCTTTCCTCTTCAGGTTGCTTCTCAGGCGAATACCAGTTTGACAAGGTTATTACAGCCTGAAATTGATCAATCTATTTTAAGTATCGAAAATGATAATGGTATTGATCTCATCACATTTAATAGTGATTTAATGTTTGATTCTGGCCGAGTGTTAATTAAGCCTGAACTATCTCCAGTTTTTCAAAAAATAAGCCAAGAGCTGATGTCCCTAGGGACGCCGTTTGTCACCATTGTTGGGCATTCGGATACAACGCCTATTTATTCTAAGCAGTTTAAAAACAATCAAGAATTATCATTTGCTCGAGCGTCATCAGGGGAGCTGTTATTGAAAAAATATGGTTATCCCGCTGAAAAAATTAAAGTTATTGGTGTTGGTGATGCTGAAGCCGTTGCGGATAATGCGACCAAAGAAGGCAAAGCTAAGAATCGACGCATTGAAATGCACATTAATTATGAAGCGGATGGTAGCAGAATCAAAACTAATTCTGTTGTGGATTTAAGTGCTTCTAACTAAGAATCAAAATAATTGAGATAAATATGATTAATAAACTGCGGAATTTTTTTAAATCTAAATACTTCTGGATGGTCATAGCCTTTTTGGCGGTTTCATGTTTTATCTGGTATGTGGGGCCCTTAATTGGAATTGCTAATGTTTTGCCCCTAGATAGTGTGGCCATTCGTATTGTGTTAATTATTTGGTCTTTGGTATTAATTTTATCTATATTAAATAGATGGATGCTGATTCCTTATTTGATATTGACAGGAATTGTTGTCTTTTGGGTTTTTTCTCCATCATTAAGCATCGCTGGCGTTAATATTTTTGCAGGAGTTGTAACAAGATTAGTGGTGATTGCGATAGCGATGTTGTTCGTCTTGATCTGGGCTGCATTTAGATTATTGAAGTATGTTCGTCAGCATCCTGAATTATTGGCCAAGATTGTTAAAAGTGAAAATGAGCAAGAGCCTGAAGATGCAAGTGATGAAAGAAATAAGCAGTTAAAGTTAGTTTTAAGCCATAAATTGAATGATTTATTATCGTCATTAAAAAAGCGTGTGAATCAAACCATCAAAGTTAAAATCTTTCAAACGAATCAATATAAATATGCTTTACCTTGGTTTATGTCTATTGGCAATGAGGGCTCTGGTAAGTCGACGGGTATTTTGAATTCGGGTGTTTTGTTAACAGAGCCATCGCAAATTAAATTGGCGGCAGATTATTTGGCTTTACAGGAAGCCTCTCCTTCAACAGAAGAAGGTGATTTTTGGCTATCTCATGATGCGGTGTTTATTGATACGAGCAGCGCATTTTTGAAAAACAAGGCGCAGTCCGCTATTTTACTGTCTTTATTGAAAGAACAACGCCCTAAAATGCCGATTAATGGGTTGTTGGTTAATTTAAGCATTGATGACTTATTATTGAACTCTGCAACAATTAATTTAGAGTTAGCTGCGAATCTCCGTGAAAATATATTAAGGATAAAAAAAGAATTAGCAGTTAGTTTTCCAGTTTATGTATTGATTAACAAAAGCGATAAATTAAAAGGGTTTAAAGAATATTTCTCTAGTTTGACAGAGGAAGCTAGGCAGCAGCCATTTGGTTTTACGTTACCATTATCGCGAGAATTAGGAACGAAAAAATACAATCAGGAATCCAATATAGATTTGGAATACATTCAAACCAAATTTGCTGATTTACATAAGCAGCTAGAAAGTAATTTATATAGCCGCATTAATGATGAGCACAGCCAAACCAATAAAAATGCTTTATATGCATTTCCTGAAGAGTTTGAAGCAATATCACAATCGATTTGTAATATTTTAAACATTGTTTTTATGGAGTCTAAAGTTGGGCATCCTGAATTAAATCAAAATTTGCGTGGTGTGTTTTTTATTAGTTCCAAGCAAGATAATCAGAATCTATTTGCCAAGCAAGATACGATTTTGGAGCGGTTTCACAGTGATATTCATGAAGTGAGCAATGAAAGTCCATGTACAGTGCTGGCAAATAAATCGTTTTTTACCAAAAATGTATTTCAAGATTTGTTGTTGCAACAAAGTGGCTTAACTAAACCGAATAAGGAATGGCAGTTTAAAAATCTATTAACGAATTTAAGTATCAAAGCGTTGGTTGCTGTGATTTTTACTTGGTTATTGCTTTCGTTTTCACATAGTTATTCTGAAAATAGCACTTATTTAAGCAGTGTCGGTAAAAAAGTTGGGCAATTGGATAAGGAAACGACGGAGTTAAGCCAGAATTTTCAAGCAGATAAAATTGCGGAGGTTTTAGATGCAGCCCAAACTTTACCAAGTATTCCTGGTTGGAATTTAAGTCAGCCATTATTATCAAGACGTTATGGTTTGTATACCAGTGAAAAAATTGTTAACTCATCTCAAATTACTTATATGAGTTTGGCTGATAAATTATTGGTAACTCAGTTGGTCGGTCGCATTGAATCGGTGATTCGCCATGGCATTTCAGATAATAATCCCAGTGCAGTAGCCAATGCATTAAGTGTTTATTTGATGCTTCACGATAACGATGCCAGTAATTATCGATATCGTCCTATTAAAGATTGGTTATCGAAAGATTGGCTAGAAAATAATCAAGCTTATAATTTTGGTGGTCGAGCCTCTATCTTTGAACATTTGGATAATTTATTTGTTGATGGTCGTATTGTTAAATCGCCTTCAATACCAAACTCTCAACTTATCACCGAGGCTCGAGATTTTTTAAAAACACAGTCCAATACCAAACGCATTTATGAAAGCACCAAAGCCATTATTGCTTCTTCGGATGAAATACGTGATTTTTCATTGGTAACATTATTGGGCTCTGAAGCTGCTGTGGCTTTTCGTTTTAAAAGTGGACGAAGTATTGATACTGTCGTTTCTGGTATTTATACCTATGATGGGTTCCACGATGTTTTTAAACCCAAGCTAAAACAAATTTTACGTGAATCATTATTCAATGATATTTGGTTAATGGGTGGTAAGCCTGATTTTAAGAAAATAAGTGTTGATGACACTTTAATGAATGATATTTTAACTGAATATTTAAATGATTATACCGAGAAATGGAAATCTTTTTTAGCGGATATCGATGCGCAAAGTGGCGATACATTAAGCTATGATGTTAATTTATTGAGAATTTTTGCGTCTGGCGATTCAGCCATGACCAAGTTGGCCAATGCGGTGGTTCGTGAAGTTTCTTTAGGGCAAAAAAAAAATCAAAATACGATTGTAGATGCAGCTGCTAGCCAAGGAAGTTCGAAATTAAATCAAAAAGTAGGTGCGCCTGTTGCGAAGGGCATTAAAAATGCCTTATCGCAGGAAGATATTTTAGTAAAGACATTGGTTGATGATAAGTTTCTTGATTTAAGAAGTTTTGTTGATGGCAATGTTAGTCAAACAGGGCAAAGTAGCCCAGCTGCAGGTGGCAGCAATGACAATATCAATTCGATGAGTGCATATAATAATTTGATTAATGAGATTTACTTAAATATTTCCATTGCCAATACAACCTTGCAAAATGGTGGAATCCCTACAAATAGTATGTCTGATATTCGGATGAAATTTATTGCAGACCGATTGCCGAATCCTTTTAAACAAGTGCTTTGGACATTAACAGAAAGTAGTTTTGACAAAATTAAAGCGGAAAAGGAAATTTACTTAGAAAAGCAAGCGAATGTCTTGCTTGATCAATTAATGGTTGCTTATGAGGCGCAAATCAAAAATGTTTGTTTACAGCAATTTTCTGGTAAATATCCATTTGTTGTGAGTGCGCCGAATGAAGTGGCGCTAGGGGATTTTTCGGTATTTTTTTCACAAAATGGTGTTGTTGATCAGTTTGTGGCGGAGTATTTAAGTAAATACATCGATACGAATAATATTTGGCGATACAAAACCATTAATGAAATTCAATTGGCCAGTAATTTAAGCCAAGAACAAAATCAAGGAGCAAATGCTCCTAATGCTTCTTCGGCAGTTGTCAGTGATGAGCCAACGTTAGAAAGTGTTTTCTTGAAATTATTGCAAACTAAAGGACCTAGTTTGCGTTTTTTTATGAATGCAAAAAATATTCAAAAATCATTTTTTCAAAATGGCGGACAAGAATTTGGGTTTAATTATAGCTACGATATTGTTGATGTAGATCCATTAATTACGGAGCTTATCTTGAATTTTGATGGTGATGTGCAACGTTATATGCATAATGCTACCCGCCCTCGGGCTCTAATATGGCCAAGTAAATTATCAAAGGGAGCTGAGGTGCAAATTATGGCCACGCCTAAAATTCGTTATGATACTTCTATCATCGATGTACAAGGGCCTTGGGCATTATTTCGGTTTTTTGACAAAGCAAATGTATCGTCTACTTCATCCGTGAATCGGAATTTAGTGAATTTATCGTTTGAGCAGCGTCGTGTGCAATTGGTCTTTAATTCGGACAGCAGCAATAGCGGAATTAATTTAAGTGTGTTACGTGGTTTTAATTGCCAATAATGTAGAAAAATATGACTAATAAAAATCGCACCTTATATGAAGTGTTGGATGTTATGCCTGATGCGTCTGAAGCCGATATTCAACAAGCACTGAATCGAGCCATTTCTCATGGTAGATTGCCTGTTAAATTATTGGAAACCATTCGTGAGCATTTATTGAATTCAAAAAAGCGTGAACAATATGATGCCTATTTAAAAGAATCTTTGGCACAGGGGGGCCGAGTGATTATCCCTGATTTGAAGCCTAAAATTATTCCAGCGGTTAAGGTCGAAGTGAATTTGGTTAAAGATACTCCTAGCCAAGATGCCGTATCGCCAAAAAACAAAAAAACAGATCCAGTTATTCATGCTACCGCAGAGCATATTCAACGAGAAAATCAGCCTTATTTATCTTCACCTCCGAATATTGTCATGCCTAAATGGCAAGATAGAATATCCAATAAAGAGCAATTGAAGATACCCAATCATGTTACTGAGAAGCGTAATAGGCTCCCTGTAAGTTGCACCGATGCTTGGTTAAGTATCTTGTTAGGTAGTTTTGGTAGTCAGTTTTTTTATCAAAGAAAAGTGAAAAAAGGCATTGTTTGTGTATTGTTTTCTTGGACTTTAGTACCGGCCATTATTGGTTTAATTTATGGAATATATTTATTACATACATTGAAACAACAAGATTAAAGCAATTTTTTAGTTTAGAAGCCAGATGCTTCAATTGAGGTGTTAACTTGTTTGGATTTTTGTTGTTGATTGATAAATTGCGTTTGTATTGTTGCTTTCCAATTGGATATTTTTCGGTTTTTTCCATAAGCTTTTAAGCATGGAATCGCTGTTTCTTCTACCCAATTTTGGGTATTGCTATCAAATCTGATGTAGGCATATTTTAGCATTTTATCTTGGTAACTTAGCGGATTATGATGATTGGCAATGGTGGTGGGGAGAGATGATTGTAGCCAAGTCATGGTGTATTTGTTTTTTGTATCAAACTGTATCTCTATTTTGTTATTAACCTGTTGAAGTTCAGGATAAGTAAAGGTTAAATATTGATTCTCATTGGGGTAAATTGGTTGTTTAACTGGCTGTTTTTTTAGGCATTCTGAAATTGCCCATTGAAAGTCTTCTTTTGCTGGAATATTTTGAGCATAAGATTTTTCTTGGGGCAATATAAAAACAAAAGCAAGGTAAAGTAGAGGAATAATAGGTTTCATCATTGGCCAATATTATCCGATGGTATATTCTGCTTGCGAAGCAATTAAAACGGCACCGCATGCTGTTTTCATGCCTTCAACAGCGACTTCTCTACCATCTACAACAACATTAGGTAAGCCTTCTGCAATAGGATAAACACCCAGACATTTGGGGCAAGAAACCATATGTCCTTTTCCTGCGACTGGTTTTCCTAGTACAACATAATTGCTGATGCCATCAAGAACGACACCACCATGAGTTGTGGTATCACCTTGCCTAATAATTTTTTTCATATAATTTTCACTCAAGTCATCACTGCTATTGATTGATATGGCCAGATATTCCCCAGTTGCCAAGGAGTGCCATTTTGGCTAGCCCACTTAACACGAGGTGAGTAATAAATATTTTGTCCAGTTGCAGTAATGTGACGCAATATTTTCTTGGCTTCGCTGCGGTTTGGTTTTCTTTTTCCTTGAATAATTTGGGTAGGATTGACCATGCCATTGGGCAAGTTGCTAAATGCATGCCCATTAATTTCCGTTGAGCCCAAACAAATAAAATAACCATTCATATTGAAGTGAAAATGCATTGTATATGGCTCTGATTTTGTGGTTAAAGTCATCCGACAAAATGTTGTAATATAGCCTTTGCAAATGGCTAAAACACCATATTGATCCAAACCAACTTCTATATTCGATATATGTAAATCCATGAGCCATTCATCTAGCGTATGGATTTGCAACCAATCTTCTAGCCGTCTATCCTCGGATATGTTTTTTTTGCACCATCTGGAAAAGAATTCTCTGTTATGCATAATGATAAACCTCAGTATTGGTTCATTTCATCGTCATAAAGAACAAGGTAATCATCAAATAAATCCACTGATAATTTAATTTTTTGTTTAAAGCTCATCCATTTAGGACCCAGTCTATTACTGCGATTAATGTGATAAATTTTACGCCAGGTAGAGCGGGGCAAATTTTGAAATCCAGCGATAAATCCGATGGCTTGAGTATCTTTAGATAAATTTTTAATCACAACGCGTTGTTCTTCTGGTTTCAAAATGTATTCTGACTTTGAAACTAAATCCTCACCCAATAAATCTCGATCTTTGTTGAGTAATGAAAAATAATCTAACTGTTCAAATGCGGAAGCATTTTTTAGTTCAAATACTTGTAATACGACAGGGTTAGACTGATTTAATCGGTTTTGATTAACAGCATTTGAGGTTTCAATTTTAAGTTTTAACTGAGCAGTTTTACTGCTCGACTCATCATTGCTACTGGCGCACCCCATTAACAATATGCTTGTTATCATCAATAAACTTATTAACCCAGAGATCTTTTTTTTCATACTTATTTTTTCAATTGATGTAAACAAAGATAGAAAGAGCAGGATGAATCCTGCCCTTGTAGTTAGCAATTAAAGTTCTTTATTGCCTTTGATGTCGTAATTAGCAGTGACTGCACCAGCATTACCACCTTGAGCATTTTGTACAGAGTACTCTTGCTTAACGCGTGAGAATGATAGGCGTACAGTTTCCTTAATACGGATGTCGTCATCACTTTGGCCAAATGGTGCCACCATTGTGACAATAACATCTTCCATTGTGATTTTTAAATATTCCACAGGGCTACCACCGGCCTTGCGAACCGTTAATAAAACGTTGGGAATGTGTTTACCAGTTAAGCAGTATTTCAGAAGATTAGGGCTTGCTTTATCAACATAATGCAAGAATTCTAAATCTTGAACTGTGGCTTTACCTGAACCACCGCCACTACCAGCATGCATATTTGAATCTTGGTAAACTTTCCAATTCCAGCTACTTACTTCAATTTCATTTTTGTGAGCTGAATCTTCGCTTTCACCGTCAATACCATCAATTTTTAAAAAGATATCTTGAGACATTTTATTGCTCCTAAAAATAATTAATATATTTAGCTTTGCTTACCTGACGGTAGCTTAGTCACTAAACGAAGGGATACAGTTAACCCTTCTAATTGGAAATGAGGACGCAAGAAGAATTTAGCGTGGTAGTAACCAGGATTACCTTCAATATCTTCTACAACCACTTCTGCAGCAGCCAAAGGGCGACGTGCTTTGGTTTCTTCGGATGAGTTAGTTGGATCGGCATCAACATAATTCATAATCCAGTCATTTAACCAACGCTGCATGTCATCTCGTTCTTTAAATGCACCAATTTTGTCGCGGACAATGCACTTTAAATAATGAGCAAAGCGGCTGCTGGCAAATAGGTAAGGTAGGCGGGCAGATAAATTGGCATTTGCAGTGGCATCTGGATCATAATATTCTGCTGGTTTTTGCAATGATTGAGCACCAATAAAGGTTGCGCTTGTGGTGTTTTTGCGGTGGATTAATGGAATTAAACCCGCTTTGGCCAATTCAGCTTCACGACGGTCGGATATGGCAATTTCGGTTGGACATTTCATATCAAAACCGCCGTCATCTGTTGGGAAGGTATGGCAAGGTAATTCATCAATGGTGCCACCAGATTCAACGCCACGAATCATTGTGCACCAGCCATATTCTTTAAATGAACGATTAATATTAACAGCCATCGCATAAACTGCATTTAGCCATACATATTTTCTATGATCAGCGCCGTCAGTTTCTTCTTCAAAACTAAACTCATCAATGGGATTCGTTTTAGCACCATATGGTAAACGACCTAAATAGCGTGGCATGGCCAAACCAACATAGCGAGAATCTTCTGAATCTCGTAGGAAATTCCAAGCCGCATGCTCAAGGTTTGATGTGATTTTTGTTAAATCGCGAGGATTTGCCAATTCTTGCCATGATTCCATTTGTAAAACATTTGGTGCAGCACCAGCGATAAATGGCGTATGAGCTGCGGCCGCAATTTTTGCAATCGAACTGAGTAACTCTACATCTGGTGGGGTGTGGTCAAAGAAATAATCACCCACTAAACAGCCGTAAGGTTCACCACCTAATTGACCATATTCTTCTTCATAAATCTTTTTGAATATAGGGCTTTGATCCCAAGCAACACCTTTGTAGCGTCTTAAGTTACGGCGTAATTCCGCTTTTGACATATTCATAAAACGGATTTTGAGCGTTTCATCTGTTTCGGTATTGTTAACCAAGTGATGGAGACCACGCCAAGCAGATTCTAGCTTCTGGAATTCTTCTTTGTGTAGAATTAAATTAATTTGCTCTGATAGCTTTCGATCAATTTCAGCAATAATCGATTCAATACTGCTATAGGCATCATTACTGAATGTAATTGAGTTTTCTAATGCTTGCTCAGCCAACGTTTTGACCGCATTTTCTACTGCAATTTGTGCTTGTTCTGTTTTCGGTTTGAAAGCAGAGCTTAAAAAGCCTGTGAAGTCTTGTAGGCTTTGGCCTGATGTTTGGTTAGTTTGTTGTTGTAACATAATTACTCCTTATCTTCCTCTATGCCGTCTGCTGTTGGCTCGGTATTGTCATTTTCGTTATTTTGTTTTGGTGCTTGCGATAAGGTTTTTAGTAATACAGGATCCTGTAGTAATTGATGAATCAGACTTTCCGCATCAGATTTACCATCCATATAAGTTTGCAGATTCGACAATTGGGTACGGGCTTCTAAAAGTCGTTTCAAAGCATCTACTTTGTTGGCAACTGCGGCAGGAGAAAAGTCATCAATGCTCTCGAATGTGATATCGACCATTAGCTGACCTTCATCAGTTAAGGTATTTGGAACCGCAAAGGCTGCACGAGGTTTAACTGCCTTTAGACGCTCATCAAAGTTATCAATATCAATATCTAAGAATTTTCGCTCTGATGCATCTGGTAGCTCTTCTAATGATTGACCTGATAAATCTGTTAATACACCCATTACAAAAGGCAACTCAATTTTCTTTTCTGACCCATAAACCTCAACATCGTATTCAATTTGTACGCGAGGGGCTCGGTTTCGCTTGATAAACTTTTGTGAGCTATTGTTTTTAGCCATATATTTTCTTTCTAACTAGGTTAAGCTGAATAAATTAAATACATACGATTTCACCATCAATCACATCCAATAACAGCGAGAGATTGGGAGTTGAGTCTTGAGAGTTGGCAAACCAAATATGCACAATTAACGGTAGAATTTTGGTATTAATGAGGTACAACACATGCCGTATTCCTGTGGGATGGGAGAAGCATTTTTTTACAAGCCACTGCAATAAGTTATCTGTGTATTTAAGGTCGATGCCTTGGGCATCTTTGACGCGAGCAATGATTTTATTTAAATGTAAAATGGTGATGGTTAATAATTGCTCTTGTGCAATTGGTAAGTAAGGCACCAATGTCACTCGACCGAGGAAAGCGATGGGGAAAGTTTTGCTTAAAACGGAAGTAAGATTAGAAATGATTTTTTCATAAGCTGGTGTTTTTTCATGATCAGCGCAGTAAAAATCAATTTCCTCTGAGCCAGCATTACTGGTCATGAGAATGGTTGTATTGCGAAAATCAATATAACGACCTTCGCCATCTTCCATCCAGCCTTTATCGAAAACTTGATAGAAAAGTTCATGAATATCAGGATGGGCTTTTTCCATTTCATCAAGTAGTACAATGCTATAGGGTTTTTTGCGAACAGCTTCGGTTAATCTGCCACCTTCGCCATAACCAACATAGCCAGGAGGAGAGCCTTTTAATGATGAAATGGTATGTGATTCTTGGTATTCACTCATGTTGATGGTGATGAGGTTTTGTTCACTACCAAATAATGCATCAGCAAGTGCCAGAGCTGTTTCTGTTTTGCCAACACCAGAAGGCCCTGTTAATAGAAACACGCCATTGGGTTTGTTTTTTTCAAGAAAGCCAGCTTTTGCAATTTGAATGGTTTTAGAAATGGTTGATAAAGCCTGATCTTGACCAAGTACCCGTTCACTTAAAATAGTTTGTATGTTGGCAACGGTGTTTATTTCATCTTGCAACATTCGACCAACAGGAATGCCTGTCCATTCTGCCACCACTTCTGCCACAATATTTTCATCAACACTAACAAAGATATTGGGTTCTTCATTTTGTAATTGAGCTAATTCATTCTCTAATAGAATAATCTTTTGATGAAGCTCGTTTTGATTTTGTTGCTGTGGCTCTTCATTGGGAGAAAGAGCCATGATATTTTGTCTAATATCTTGAATTTGTTTTGATAAATTAAACTCAATTTGCCATTCTTTTTGATGCTTTTCGAGCGTTGTTTGTAAAGCATCAATTTCGATTTGTAAATTATCTTTCAATGATTGGTGAGATTTAGAAGATAATCTGGCTTCATTTTGTAAGATTAATAATTGGCGTTGAGCTGATTCAATTTTATGCATTAACCAAGCACTGTGTTTGGATGGCATGCTTGTAGACATAACAATTTTTGCACAAGCAGTATCCAATAAGCTAATGGCTTTATCTGGTAATTGTCGAGTTGGAATATAGCGGTGTGAAAATTGGACAGCTGCAGTAATCGCTTCATCTGTGATTAATACTTGATAATGTTTTGTGAGCACTTCTGAAATAGCACGCAACATATCAATGGCTTGTTCTTCCGATGGCTCTTTAATCTGAACTTGTTGGAAGCGGCGTACCAAAGCAGGGTCTTTTTCAATGTGTTTCTTGTATTCTGACCAAGTTGTTGCACCAATAATTTTCAAGCCACTGCGAGCTAAAATAGGTTTTAGTAAATTCGCAGCATCGCCAGTACCAGCATTGCCCCCAGCCCCAACTAAAGTATGTACTTCATCTACAAATAAGATAATGGGCTGTGGATAATGAAGTATTTCGTCAATTAGTTTTTTAAGGCGATCTTCAAATTCGCCTTTCATGCTAGCACCTGCCAATAAACTGCCTATATCTAAGCTAAAGATAACGCTGTCTTTTAATGAATCAGGTACATTTTTTTGATGAATTTCTTGCGCCAATCCTTCGATGACAGCTGTTTTACCAACGCCTGCTTCGCCGACAAGTAGAGGGTTGTTTTGCCGTCTGCGCAATAGAATATCAATAATGGTTCTAACTTCTGTATCTCGACCGATAACAGGATCTAGTTTGTTTTCTGCAGCCAAAGCAGAAAGATTATTGCAATATTTGTGCAGTAAATCGAAATTTTGATTGGCATTTTCAGTGGCAATATTGCTTTGGCTACCATCGAGTGCCTGTTCGTAAGATTCTGCTGATTGGCGCACTAAATCTTGAAATTCGCTTTCAATTTTACCAACTGGGATATTTCCAAACTCTGGTGAGTAGCGTAATAATTCCTGTCTGTAATCTGGGGTCGTTAATAAAATAGCCAATAACCAAGCACTACGAATGCAATAATCATGTCGTGTAACTGAAGCATAAAACCATGCTTTTTCAATGCTGGTGATAACGGATTCAGACCATGCAGGATGAGAATGTGCAGTCTTTCTCTTGCTAAATGAAGAGATGTAATTGAATAAATCTTCTTCTATTTTTGAGGCATCAATTTTGTAATAATTTAAAATGTGATACCAATCACTATCCTGTAGCTGGTGTATGTGATACAGCCAGTGAACAAGTTCAATTTGTGTAATTGATTGATGCTGGCAATATTGTGTTGCTGACTCCAATGTTTTGAATAAAGTGTGATTGAGTTTTTTCCAGACATCTTGACCATATTGTGGCATATTGCATCCTCTCGTTATTGATTACGCACACCCCAGAGCTCAACATTGAGTCCTGGTATTTTTCCTGCAATATGCATTGCAATGGAGCCTGTTTTTTCAACTTCAGTCCACAAACTGCCTTTACGGACAATTTCGTAATAAACACTATCGGCTTGATATGGAAGTTGACGAGGGGGAACGGGTAACATATTGATTGATAAACCTTGTAAATGGGATTTAATCAATTCAGGTAGGTAGTCGACAGAGGCAAATTTGGTTTGCGCTTTGAATTGGTCAATTAAGGTTTCAATAGGAACATCGGCTGTCACCATGACAACGAACGAATCAAATTCTTTGAATAAAGTCGGATTAATCAGACCAATATGCATGCCTTTGTCTTCTTGCAATTGGATTAATTCTGCTCCTCTGACCAATACAGCGTTCAGCATGGAATATAAATCAACAAAGATGGCATTGAAATTGTCATATGGCGTTAAATGTACATATGAAGGATATTGTGATGGCCGTCTGGTTGCTGGCCGCATAAATGTTGCAATTTCACCTGCAAATTCCATTAATTTGTAATACAAATCAATGGGAGGAGTGATTCTTAATCCAAGATAGGATTTTAAGACAGGGTTGTATTTATTTAAGGTGGTAAGTAATAAGTAATCTGCTACATCGCCACCGCCTTTGGTATTTCCTTTTCCTGAGGAAAGCCTGTCAGCTAAGTTATTTGCACGCACATTGAGTAAATTTACTAATTTATCCAGCCAATGAAGAATCCATTCATGTCCGCCAATTTGCATAATCGGAGGAACAAAATTGGCATCTAATATTACTTCTTTGGTGGATAAGACTGATTGAACACGGGCTATGGGTAGGGCGTTCCAAGAGTCATTCAATTCATTTTCAAACAGTAATTGCACTTGCATTTTTGATATTTGTGCAATTTGTGTGCCGCGATTAATAACGTTGGAATCAAATAACTCTTCATCAACCGCTACATAGCGAGCCATGGATTTTTCTGAAAAATCAGCCTCGAAAGTCGTTTCTCCTCCATTGGGTTGTTTTGCTGGTGTGGCTAAGAAAATCTCCATGCCGATATGTTTATCTGTAATTTGTATGGATGGGATTTGATAAAAACTGTGTAAGGCATTAAATGGTGTGCCATCTGGCATGATGCCTTCTGTATCAAACAAGGATAATTTTCCGACCACTAGAGAATCTTTGTTTAAATGTAAGGATTTAAAGCCCCAATAAAATGGTTCACTGCAAATGAGTCGTTGGTGTGTAAACCACTCTAAATATCGTTCTTGCTGCTGAAATAAATGAGAGCGTAGGAAAAGTCCCTCAGCCCAAGCTACTTTGTTGTTTGTCATATAATTAATTGACCTATTGCTCTATTTATTTGTTAAATGAAATAAATTTAATTTATAAAACATTGATTACATTTAGTATTTTACTTAAATATATTTAAATGGAATAATAGGGGATGTTGGTTCATTTATCAACAAATAATTAATGCTAAGTAAATTTCTAATGAAAGAAGAGGACAAGTTTTGTGTTATTTACAACTGAAATTTATTGACTCAGGGTCGGCTGTGGCTGAGGTTTTTTATGATGTTGTCAATAAGATACATATAGATGAATATTCTCTAAATTTATCAGAAATTGATGTGGTCACTTTAATTTTGATGCAGAAAATATTTGAATATGTTGATGGTGAAATTGTGGTTAATTATATTAATTCGCACGAGATTTCTTTGAATCAAAAAGCATTGGAATTGAATCAATCTGCCGCAATTAGATTAGGAGATCAATTAATCATCAATGGCCAGTTTTTTTTGGTGGATAAGATTAGCGCTGATAAAAATAATCACTCAGTTTTAGAGAGCAAACAGTATGTGCTAGGAGAGCTGGATAACGCTTTAGATGGTGAGCAAGATTGGAATAATTCGGAAAACTGGCTGCCTGTAAACAATCATCAACGTCGACAAGAGACGATTTTAAAAAAATTAGAAGCTGAGTATTACAATAAAATTCTTCATTTGCCATCGGATTATGAAGAAGAGCGTATTTTAATTAAGAAAGATGAAAATCTGTCAGGAGATTGGAAAAATGGTGAGTTATTTAATACGGACTCTATTTTAGGAATCGTGAATGATGAATATGATATTAACGGCATTGAGGAGTTGCTAGGGCAGGATTTTAATCATCAAATCTTTGCTGGTCCTGATGTGAAAGATATTTTACATGTCTTTAATGAGCAGTCTGATGTCAATATGAGCAATTACATTTTGCCTGAACAAACAATACACGATAATTATGCCATAGATATTCATGAGCCATTTAATACGATGCTTTCTCATCTTGATTCCAGTGAGGATAGCCAATGATGAGTTTTTTTATATCACGAGAGATGTTTTGTTTTGATGGATTGAAATGGTTAAGCTTATGAGGAATAAATATGAAAAACAGTGGCAATAATCCACCACCATTAAGGGCTAATAAATTATTACAGCCGACTTTGTTTGATCGATTATTTGATGATAATCCTCAGGCGAAAAAAGAGGAAATTAATCAGTTTTCAGTGAATAAAGAAGAGCTAAAAAAAATCATACAAAGGGATATTTCGTATCTTTTTAATACCATTAATAAGGCCAATGATATTGATGAAGAAATTTATCAAGAGGCATACAATTCGACACTTAATTACGGGATTCCTCCATTGAGTGGACAATTTAATACGGGTTTCTCATGGGATAGAATTAAAGAACAATTATTATCTGCTATTCATACATTTGAGCCCAGAATTATTCCAGATAGCATTGAAATTACGCCAAATAATAAAGGGGGTAATTTGTTGGAATACAATACTTTGGCATTTTCTATCTCGGGACAAGTTTATAGCTTGCCTTATCCCATTGATTTTTTAATTCAGAGCATGGTGGATTTGGAAACCAGTTATTTACAGATTAAAAAAATACACATGCGTTAATTCGCAATATTTTAAAAAAGATAAAAATCTGAAAAACAATTATTGAGGAATCATTTTTTTATGGGTATTTAAGCTGTATTGCAAAATGGCCCACAATGCTTGGCGGCGTTTTTCAAACGATTCCCCTGTATCTGTTAGCTCATCGCTGTAAATTAATTCTACATGTAAGCTATCGATGATGCCTAAATAGGCTTGAGAAAAGTGTTCCAGTATATCGCTGGGCATTTGATTAAAAATAGATTGCTGATGTAGCTGCTGTGCATATAAATTCTGCACATGGCTTAAATAACCACGGTAGTCACGAATAATATGATGACGTAAATGATTCGGTGGTAGGTATGCAGTTTGCAATAAAAAGCGCAATGAAACAGATGATATATAACGTTCCTTCATTTGTAAGCAATAGCGTAAACCTGCTTGCTCATTGATGATATCTTTGGCAAAGGAATCAGAAACAAAATTGGTTTCATCCATGAGAGCATCTTGAAATACCATCATGAATAATTCATCTTTAGAATGAAAATGGGTGTAAATTGAAGCTTTTCGGATGCCAACTGTCGTGGCAATTTCATTGAGTGATGAGCCATGGTAGCCACTGCGGGCAAAGTGTTCTACAGCGGCTTGGCAAATGCGAATCATTGAGGGCGAACGTTTCATTGATGACAACTCCTGTCCGCCCAAAGCGGATAAAAAATTAATGTGCAGCTGAGTGCTTAGTTTGTTTATTAACGCGGCGAGAGTTTGCGACGGTTAAACATAATATCACAAGGCTAAATATCGCTTGGAAACCTAACCAAGCTTCGGGGCTAATTTCAGCCAAATACCCTGCTAAAGGTGTTGCTCCTGCTGGAATAACCAATTGTAAAGCGCCCAAAAGTGCAGCAGTGAAACCCAATGCTGAATTTTGAGATGACATTGCAATCGACATTAATGTGGCTTCTGAAATACCCAATCCAAACATGGCTAAAAACATTCCAAAAACAACACCCCAAAGACCGATACCTAAATATGCTGATAAAAAAGCAACTATGGCACCAATGACAATAAAGCTAACACCTGCAGTAGATAAGTTTGCGCTACCATAAATACTGACCCAGCGACTGGTTCCCAATGCACCCAATAAAACAGCAATACCAGTAGCACCAAATACCATTCCAAATGTATCAGGATTTAAACCATAATTATTCTGGTAAACAAATGCAGCGCCACTAATATAGGACATTAAAAAGAAAAATACAGCGGATAGTGCTAGAGCAGGTAATAAGAAATTGATATCTTTACCAATGCGAAGGTAGGTTTTGGTAATTTCTTTTGGTTTTAAAGACAAGCGTTTGTGCTGTGGCAAGCTTTCAGGGAGCTGAATAATGGTGTTAATTAATGCGCAAATTCCCATTAAAGCTAAAGTAATCATCACTGAGCGCCAGCCAAAATGGGCTTCAATGTAGCCACCAACCGCTGGGGCAATGACAGGAGTGAGGCCTTCAATTGTCATTAATAAAGCGAACAATCGAGTTGCTTGCGTGCCAGTGGTAACATCTCGAACCGTACTCATGGCAGTCACCAATGTCATGGATGCTGCTAAGCCTTGAAAAAATCGGGCAGCCAGTAAAACTTCAATGTTTTTTGCACTGGCGGCAATAAATGCAGAAATAATAAAAACTAAAATTGAAATGAGTAAAGGTTTTCGTCGACCAAATGCATCGATAATCGGACCGCAAATTAACTGCCCAGCACCCATGGCCAACAAGAAAATAGTCAATGTTAGTTGCATGTTGGCATATGATGTATTGAGTTCTACTCCCATGTCTGGCATAGAAGGTAAGTACATATCAATAGATGATGGGCCCAATATGGTAATTAATGCTAACGAAGCTGCTAGCTTGAAGCCTGTATTGCGATTTTGTGAGGATTGTTCCATGTATCTGTTTCTTATTTGAGAGTTATTGGCTCTAATAGTGAAAAATTGAAAATACTAGACTACCTACCGAGAGGTAGTCTAGTATTTACTAAGAAAAGACAGATAGACGATGTTATTGCTTGAAATGGCTTGAATAAGCTTTGTTGAGAAGCTATTTTGATGAAACAGCAAGTCAACAAAGCCAATGATACTTAGAATTGATGAGAAAACGTGACTCTAATATCTCGACCGGTTCCCGAAACAGCTTCTCCAAGATAAGGTCGATATTCTTTATTAAATAAATTGGCAATGGTCAGATTAACTTTGGTATCTCCCCAGTGACTTTTGGGTTGCCACGATGCAAATAAACTATGCAATGGATAACCTTTCGATTTTGGTAATTCCCATAAGCCTGAAAGTGGATCTTGTTCAGAAGGGCTACGGTCTTGTCTTCTAATAAATTCACCTCTCCAGCCAGCACTAAAATTCCATTGTGGAATATTAAATCCAAGAGTAGCTGTGGCTTTTCTTGGAGGGATGTCAATTAGCCATGTTTTTTGCTCGAACCATGGGTCGCGTAGAGAATTATCACGCATGCCTTTCATTGTTGAAAAGCTTAGGCCAGCAAATACATAAGTGCTGTTATAGAAAGATTCTAGTTCAAAACCTTTAATAGTATATCCTGTTAAATTACGGTAATTTGTTCGAGGCAATGGGCAGGATATATTGTTATCGATGCTTTGCTCATGGCACATAATGCCGCGATTTCTAAAAATTTCATTTTTACCTCGATTATGGAAAAAAGTTGCACGTAATTGCAGAGAATCATCTTCTACAAAGAGGTGATTAAAATTCATGACGCTACCAAAAATAAGCGATTTCATTTTTTCTTTATCAAGGTTTTGGCTACTTCCTGATGTCGATACTTTCGAGGATTGAACGGTATATTGTTCGTCAATGGTTGGAGCCCGCCAAGCTAAAGAGTAGTTCATAAACAAGGCAATATTGGAATTTGCTTGCCAGTACAATCCCAATCTAGGTGTGAAGCCAGAGTAGTTTTTTTTGCTGTAATCCTGACCATATTGAGGATCAGGGTTTTGGTAGATAGATAAAATATTGCCATTGCCTTGGTTGCGAATATGGTCATATCGCAATGATGGTGTAATGGTTATATTGCCTATTTTCATACTGTCTTCGAGGAAAATACTTTTGCTTTCTTGATTTCCTGATGGCATATAAGCTGGCTCATAATAACCAAAATTATAATCTTGTTTGTCAATTTTTGATTTATCAAACATCCATATGTTTTGTTTCATTTTTTGATATTGAACGCCTACTTTTATGGCATGTTCAATCATATTTAAACTAATAATGCTGGTGTTGTTTAAGTCAAAATTGATATTTTTGTATTTGACCCAATTCTCATTACCTAAATTGCCTGACATAAAATTGCTAGCATGTTCCGGTCGTAAATCATGCTGTTTTGTTTCAGAAAAGGTTATCCGTGCTTTTAAATCAATTAACTCATTGTCCATTGGGATATATTCATACGCTAAACTAGCACTGCGGTCTTTTTGATCACGGTACAATAATTTTCGTTGCCATGCTTTATCCCAGCCATATTTATCAACTTCTTCCTTTGTTGGATAAGCCATTTCATCACGCATAGCAGCCATCGGCTCCCATCCATCATGACTACTTTGCATCATGGACCAAGTGATTTTTTGTTCATTTGTTGGGCGTATATTGCCTTTTAGGAGGTAACTGTCTTGGGAATAAGCTGAATATAAAAACTTGCTACCATCTGGGCGTTTGACATTATCGGCGTCTCTTTTTGTAAAATAAAATAAAGTATCTATTATTTTATTATCTGTTTGACCAAAAATAGCAGCCGAATAAGTATTTTGTTTGTTATTGCTGTGTCTAGAATATTTTACAAGAGCGCCAATTGATTGATCATCTTTCAGAAAATCCGATGCATCTTTGGTTTCTAATTTTACATTACCACCAAAACCACCATTTCCGATACTCGCGTCATGCGAACCTTTTCCCACGGTTACTTGCTTAATAAGCTCGGGTTCAATAAAAACAGATCCTTGCCTGTATTTATCGAATGTTTTTAAGGCTCCATCAACTGTAATTGGCACATCAACACTTTTACTCATCCCCCAAATGTTAATTTTTTGCCCGCCGGGTCTTGGAGAGCCCACCATTCCTACTCCTGGCATTTTATCTAATACATTCGCAACATTATTTTCTTGTAACTTATCTAAGTTATCTTGATTAAAAATGCTTTTACCAACCATATTTCGGTTGTTACGAAGACCTTTTACTGTGATTGTTGATAGCTCATAAAGATTATTATTCTCTGCATTTGATAAATCTGTAGGGGAGGCATTGACTGAAGAGTAAGAAGCAAGCAATAGACTGGAAATTACGACATATTGTTTGCGATTAGCGAATGTTGGCACGGGGGCTCCGCAAATATTTGTAAAACAGATAATATAATATTAATGATAATTATTATCAAATATGTAATTAATAAAGTTAGATGAACTTTTGTGCTGAGAAAGTTAATTCTGTTAACTTGTTAAATAAATTCAATATTCGATAGTTAATAGATTTATCGAGATGTTGTTTATAAGTGAATTAAATACTGAGTGATGTTGTTCATTACTAAATGAATAATTCTGTCTAAATTGCCTAATTATTATGTAATTAACATAAAATTAATGAGGTTGTGCTTGTAGTAACTAATTCGTATGGTATTTTCTAAAGTAAAGTTGTTAAAAGGTATTTGTTTTTTATATGCAAATAGATATATTTATATAGAATAATTTGTGGAGCTTGAAATGGATGCTGTTAGTTTTTTTGAAAAATATAAAACAGGTGAATCTGATCCAACTCGTGAACTTGAACACGTGATTAGTAAGCTTTCTACTGAGGATAGTATTTTTATTTCCACTGACTTAGATAGAGCTTATAGAGAAGCGAAGGCTGCAACAGAACGTTGGCGTCATAATATGGCGTTGTCAATGTTTGATGGCGTTCCTATCGCATGGAAAGATTTATTTGATGTTGCAGGTTCAGTGACAACAGCAGGTTCTAAGACACGCATTAATTTATTAAAAGCAGAGAGAGATGCGGAAACAGTTGCTAGATTAACACGCATGGGGCTGGTGAATATTGGTAAAACAAATTTAACTGAATTCGCTTATTCTGGATTGGGTTTGAATCCTCATTTTGGAACGCCAAAAAATAGTATTAATCCTATTCGTATCCCTGGAGGTTCATCCTCTGGTGCCGCTGTGGCAGTTGGAAATAATATTGTTCCATTGTCGATGGGGACGGATACTGCTGGCTCAATACGAATTCCAGCAGCTTTTAATGGCTTAATTGGTTTTAGGCCCAGTGCGAATCGTTATTCAAAGCAAGGGGTTTTTCCTTTGGCAAATTCTCTTGATACCACTGGCCCGATTACTCGTAGCGTCCGTGATTGTTATGTGTTGGATCAATTGATATTCGGTAAAAGAGTAGAGTCCTTACCAGTTGATTTAATGCCTGAAGATTTGCATGTTGTCGTGGATTGGGATGTTTTAAATCATCCGAATATTCAGAATGAGGTTAAAGTTAATTTTGAGAACGCCGTTAACGTCTTAAAAAATAAGGGCGTCAGGGTTTCTTTCGAGAAAGTTACCGCATTTGCGCAAGCATTGGCATTGATTGACCAAGGAAGATGGTTAGGTGCCGCTGAGGCATATACCTTGCATCAAAATTTATTAAATAGCGATGAAGCTGGATTATTGGATCAGAGGATTAGGGCGCGGTTAGAAAGCGCTAAAGGAATTTTAGCATCCTCTCAAGTTGACTTATATCAGCAACGGGATGTGTTAAAAAAACTATTGGAAAAAGAATTATCTGGGCGGATTTTGTTAACGCCAACAGTTGCCCATTCTGCACCAGAATTAAGGCCACTAGAACAGGATGATAATTTATTTTTTGAAATGAATATAAGAACATTGAGGTTAACAATGCCTGGAAGTTTCTTGGATATGCCCAGTGTCACTATGCCTAATGGTCTCGATAAAAAAGGATTACCGACTGGCTTATTGATTGCAGGTGCTTGTGGTGAAGATAAAAATGTTTTGTCAGGTGCGATGATTATTGAGAAGCTTTTAGCAGATTATTCATCCTAAGACATGAAAAAAATTATGAAGTTAATCTAATAAAGGAAAAAAACATGAGTAAAGAAATTTTTATCTCTTTTGGTATTGATGTCGATGCTGTTGCAGGTTGGCTAGGTTCTTACGGTGGCGAGGATTCTCCTGATGATATTTCACGAGGACTTTTTGCTGGTGAAGTAGGCAGCATGAGATTATTGAAATTATTTGAAAAGTACAATATTCGCACCACTTGGTTTATTCCTGGGCATTCAGTAGAAACATTCCCTGAGCAAATGAAAGCGGTTGCTCAGGCGGGACATGAAATTGGTATGCATGGTTATAGCCATGAAAATCCAATTGCCATGACGCCTGAACAAGAAGAGGCTGTATTAGATAAATCGATTGAACTTATTACTGAGCTATCAGGTAAACGGCCGACAGGTTATGTTGCCCCTTGGTGGGAATTTAGCAATGTGACCAATGAATTGTTATTAAAAAAAGGCATTAAATATGATCATAGTTTAATGCACAATGATTTCACGCCTTATTATGTTCGGGTAGGAGATACATGGACTAAGATTGATTATAGCCAGCATCCTGATACTTGGATGAAACCATTGGTTCGTGGCGAGCAAACAGAACTCATTGAGATTCCTGCGAACTGGTATTTAGATGATTTGCCACCAATGATGTTTATTAAAAAATCACCTAATAGCCATGGTTTTGTTAACCCACGTGATATTGAACAGATGTGGAAGGATCAATTTGACTGGGCATACCGTGAAATGGATTATGCTGTTTTTCCGATTACCATTCATCCTGATGTATCTGGTCGACCTCAGGTGCTATTGATGTTAGAAAGATTAATTGAATATTTTAAAACGCATGAAGGCGTGAAGTTTGTGACCATGGATGAAATTGCCACAGATTTTGCTAAACGAAATATTTAAATAAACCATTGGTTGAATGATTTAGTTTATTAAGTCGGCTAGGGTTTGAGCGTAAATAAAATCGCATTGAGAAACCTCGTTTGTAGACAATATTATTTTATCAAGATGAATTTTAAGTGTTTACAAGCGGGGTTTTTGTAAAGGGGATATTGATGTGTGGCTTATGTGGTTTGATTGCAGAGCAATTAGATTGGGGTGATAGAATAAAAACAGGATTGCCAAGACGACAAGAGCGGTATCGAAAGATTAAGATTATCAATCAATTGCTTCAGTTTCATCGCATTAAAGTATCTGATTTTCAAGGTGTTAACTATGTTATTCAAAGCGCAACAGGGCAATCGGCGGTTACGAATGGCTTAAATCAGTTATGGCGCGAGATGGAAGGCATATCTTCCAGAGGGATTGATGTGTTAGATGAAGATTATTTGAATTATTTACAAAAAGAAGTTATTCAATGATTCCTATTCATATTGTGACAGGCTTTTTAGGGAGTGGTAAAACTACTTTTATTAAAAAGCTGTTAACGGCTGGTGATAATCAAAACACCTTGGTTTTGATTAATGAGTTAGGTGAAGTAGGCATTGATAATCATCTGGTTGAAAATATCGCTCAGAATACATATTTATTGCCGAATGGTTGTATTTGTTGTGCTGTATTGACGGACTTGAAGGAAACTTTGCTATCGGTATTAAGCAAGAGAAATGCAGGCGAAATACCTCATTTTGGCCGAGTATTGATTGAGACAACAGGGTTGGCCAATCCTGCTTCAATATTAAGTACACTGTATAACGATATCCACATTCAAGGGCAATTCATGATTCATGGATTGACTACTATTGTTGATGCAGAAAACGCAGAATTGCAAAATAGGCTGAATCCAGAGTGGTTAACTCAAGTGGTGGCTGCACAGCAAATTTTATTAAGTAAGACAGATAGAGTTGATGAGCCAAATATTAAATCATTGACCATATTTTTGAGCCAATTAAATAATGAAGCTGAAATCACAGAGAGCATAGAAGTATCATCACTAGATGAATTGTTTTTAAAAAAGCTTAAATTTATCAAACCAGATAGTATGCGGTTCTTCTACAGGCAGGAAAAACAGTTACATCAACAAACGCAGAGTACTGTTATTGAGCTAGATTGTGCCATTGATTGGATGGTATTTGGTATATGGATAAATTTGTTATTAACCCAATATGGTGAAAATATTTTACGGGTAAAAGGTATTTTAAATTTACAAGATTTTGATCAACCTGTATTGATTGATGGTGTTCAACATTGTTTATATCCTCCAGAGCATTTAGATCATTGGCCATGGGACGACCATTGTAGTCGAATCGTTTTTATTGTTCGAAATTTAGATGTGAATTTATTGCAAAAATCTTTTCAAACTATTATGAAATTAAAGTAATGTATTTGTGTTGAATAATATTGAATTTTCTCATTTGAATACCTGAAGCAAACTAGGAATACGAGAGAGAATTCTCTTAAAGAATTAGATTTATTTTGGATAAAAAAACCTTGGCCATGTTGACCAAGGTTTTTATCATTAGAGTGCTTAGGCGCGTAAGGCTTGACCTAAAGCATTGGCTGTTTTCATTGCATTATAAACATCACGTGGCGTGAGTTTTTGGGTCATGTTGCCCATGGTATCGCCTTCAGCACAAGCTAATTCAGCAACCGCCATCCAATCTTCATCAATCCATTTTTCCACACCAAAATCACTTAAGCACATTGGAAGTTTGGCTGCTTCGATAATATCAATGACTAAGGCCATCTCATCATCACTGGTTTTCTCTAGAATCAATTGAGTTAGTAGGCCAAAAACTACTTTTTCACCGTGTTGTACATGGTGTAAATAAGGTAGGGCAGACATACCATTGTTTACAGCATGAGCTGCAGCTAAGCCACCAGCTTCTGCACCCACGCCACTCATGTAAACTGTAGCTTCAATGACAGCTTCAAACGCAGGAGTCACGACTTGCTCTTGGACAGCTAGCATTGCTGAATGAATATTATCCAGTAATGTGTCAAAACATAATTGTGCAATGCCAAGGCCAGTAGCACTTGGGCGTTTGTTAATCAAATTTAAACCATCTGCAGCATAGCAAGTACGAGCTTCGAAATAAGTAGCTAAAGCATCACCAACACCCGCAGCAAAGAATTTAGCAGGGGCTTTTACTAAGATGCCAGTATCAACTAAGACAGCATCAGGATTTTTTGGTAAGAATAAATAGCGGTCAAATTCACCATCATCTTTGTAAATAACTGATAACGCAGTGCAAGGTGCATCGGTTGATGCAATAGTTGGCACAATAATGACAGGGCAAGACAATTGGTGTGCCAATGCTTTAGCAGTGTCCATTGTTTTACCACCACCCACTCCCACAATAACTAATTCTGGTAAGGCTTTCTCTTGAGATAATTGTACTAAACGTTTAATTTCGGTATCAGTACATTCCCCATTAAATACCTCACTAAAATGGGCAATATTGTCTTGTTGCATTGCGGATAATGTATGGGTATTCAAATGTTCTTGAATAAATGGATCAGCCAGAATAAAGGCAGATTTGCCAAAGCACTGAATGTATTCATTAATATTGTTTAATACGCCTTCAGCAATAATAAATTTGCCAGGAGATGAAACTGAACGAGCTAAATTAACCATGAATAATCCTTTATGTATAAAGTTTCAATATCATTTATAGTAAGCCAGTCTTATGCCATAAAGACTTTGATGTATATCATTAATAAGATAATGAAATGAATAAATAGTTCTATTTATTTAATTAATAAAACAAATAATAACGAATGGAAACGAATTCAAACAAAATAAAAAGGAAAACCCGATTATTTTTAGGGTAGGTTGATAAATTAATGGGTATGAATTAAAAAATAAATGAGAAAATTAAGTAACCAATGATAGCTGGTGAGAAGGTGAAATAATGAAAAAAATTACTGATTTATTAATAGGCTATCTAGATTTTAATGGTGATCTATTGAAATCATAATTTATAAAATCATTGTTAAGAATGTATACAAGAATTGTAGATATTGGAGGAATAATTGGAAGTACATTATTTGTCGGATTTTTTATTATAATATCATAAGCTTATATAGATAATATTGTGTAAGATTTACTAATGAATATCATGATGATGATTTTTATATATGGTTTTTTCTTTAGATGTGAGGTTGTAACCTTTTAATATGCAATGTGTGGAATTCGGATAGATTTAAAGAATGACATTCTCCGATGGTAATTCTCACTATGAAAATTAAATACCATACGGAGTTTTTTTTATTCAAGATAAGGGCAAATGTTATTTAGAATCGAAGAATGAAGAAGCGGGAGGGTGTATTAAGTAATATTTAATATTAATACCTTATCTAGAGCAATTATTAAATTAATACATGAATCTGGTGTGAATTACCTGCTTTTTTATTAATGGTTTTTTTAAAGAGATTTGAATAAATGTTTAGCTGAATCAAAATAAAATGAAATAATTTTAATGAGTTGTAAGTTTATATGAATAAGAAGTTTACTTATAAAGAGTGGTTTACATTTATCTTTCAATTGGATAAATTAAAAAAAATTGGTTGCTATATGCTGAGTATCCAGGTTCTATCTGTAATATTTTCTGTAATAGTTGGTTCATTTTTTTATGATAATGGAGATATAGGATTAAATAATTATTACTATAGTTTTATAAAAATTAGATTTTTTATGATATTAATATTTTCTATGTTTGTTGTTAAAGGAATTTTTTCTCAAGCTAAAGAGTTTAATAGTAAATTTTATTCATTTGTTACGTCCAATAAGCAGCTTAAAGGTGGATTGGATTTTGCATTTGCTTATAGTTTTTATGGCTCCTATTTTTTTGCTTTAATATTTATTATGCTTTGGTTTATTGGAGCATTAATTTTTATGGCGATTATGTTTATTCTTTCTATAAAGAACATGGTTATTCTGAGTGCAGGTGATTTTAGTTGGAATTGTTTTATTCTCTCTATTTTAAATAAATATGAGTTTGGTTTTTTTATTGGGTTGTTATTTTCATATTATTGTATTGGATTTTTAATTTGTTATATGAAATATAATAAACAGTATATGCATGTTGAGTGAATGATAAAGGAAGTGACCATGCTGGCTAGTTCTTTGAATTGTTATTCTAATGGTAGTAGGTAAACTAAAGAATGGCGTAATTGATGAGGTTATTTTTTATCAAATGAAAAAGTGAATCATTACATATAACCTTTTTGATACAAGCAACTATATATCCATGCAGATGTTTCAGCACTATTCTCAAGCATTTGCTTATAGTTATTAATTTCTGTTGTTATTGGTTGTCGAGACATTATTTACCTTTCATTTAGAATAAATATTATTTCTGTATAAATTCAGAAACTAAATTTAATGAAGCAATTTGAATTTGTTTCCAGTTTTTTAAATTTTCACGCCTATACATTAAATCTAAAGTAATTTTCATCTCCTTTCCTGGGCTAATATAATGCCGGCAAAGTTGACTAGGCAAAATGGGCTCCTTACTAGGACAAAATATAAGTGTCTCGATATAATCTTTATTATAATTATCATATGCAATAGAAGCCTTTTTCTGTGGATCTCTATTTAACAATGAGTACTTATCTAACTCCATAAATTTTTTCATTTGTATCTATATATAGATTGGTAGGGCTATTATTTTCTGCAATTAGTATAAGAATAAAATCTTGCATTCAAAATTTGTATCCTTCACTAATTACACCATAACCATAATCTACCTTGTCTGAATAATACTTCCCACTTTTAATACTAATATTAATCCAACCTTTCTTATAATCTTCCACGTCATTTTTTTTGCTCAAATGAGAGTATGCGGAGCAAATTGATAAAATTATGGACACAAACTGGACACAAGAGGAAATCTTGAGGAAAAATAGGGAGAATTAAATGATAAATATAAAAGCTGGATACTAAAAAACCTACTGATTTCTCAGTAGGTTTTTAGCTTATAATGGTGCCCGGAGCCGGAATTGAACCGGCACGACCGATTAGGGTCGGCGGATTTTAAGAATGTTCGGGTTTTTATAAGTTGTTGATTTTAATATAATTGATTCTTGAAGATACGATGTAAAACGGTGCTATTTTGCCACATCTAGTCACATATTGGTCACATAACTAGAAAAAATATTTAAATAAAAAATATTTTTTTGTTTAAATATTTAGAAAAATCTATGCGTAAATTTATAGTGATGGTAATAATAGGTTTAACTGTTATTTCTATTGTTGATCTCATGAATTATGATGAGATTAAAGAGGGGCGACAGCAAGCTTATATTGCTTGGCAATGTGCAGATGCAATACATCATAATCCTAAGCAAGTAGTCATCCAGTGCAAAGATGGTAAGTCATATAGAAAAACTCAAAACAAGTTAGTACCAATTGAATAAAACCACTCAAATGTCAAATGAGTGGTTTTTTTATGGTCGAAATAGAAGAGGAATAAGTAATGCGGAATTTATTTTTTTTGGTATCAGGTTTGGGGGGGCTATATGTGTTATTCAGTCTAGTATTTTTGTTGTTAACAGGGAAATTTGATCAAGCAATACGATATGAGATAACCGTTAAATGTATTTCGCTTAAAGATAATAGCGTCACTCTTGATAAAACCTATCTTGGTCAATACGAAGCAAAAGCAGCATAATCTTATAAATTCTTTGTTAAAGATGAAAGCGGTCATGTTACTGAATCCATTGAAATGGATTCAAAGATAAATAGCTGTGTCATTACACAAAAGCCTATGCAGTAAGTCATCAAATTGATAGTCCACTCAAATGAGTGGTTTTTTTATGGGGGAATGATTTTGAGAAAGTCACACCGATTGATCATGCTTGAAAAAATATTATTTAAAGGTTTGCCTTATGCCAAG
>JASLFS010000031.1 GCA_030150505.1 Vitreoscilla sp.
GATTTCAGCGAATGACAAAGTTGAAGTGGCAGCGGACAAGGAAATCTTGATTACCAGTGGTGGTGCTTACATTCAATTGAAGGGTGGGAACATCAACATTCATGCGCCTGGTGTGATTGATTTTAAGGGGGCGAGCTTTCCGCATGCCGGGCCGACGAGGTTGGATTATAACTTTAAATCGTATAATCCTGGGAATGATGAAATGTTTGTTATTCGAGATGAGTCAGGTAGCCCAATTCCTAATTTTGCATATCGTATTGAGCAAGAGGGTGGGGAAGTATTCTATGGAAAAACCAATGAAAAAGGTGAAACATTACGAATTCAATCAGGTAGCGAGAAAGCAAAGTTAACGTTATATGCGAGTGATCGGTAAAGGAAAATACTAAATGTGTGGAGTTTGTGATCGTAAAGCAGGCCAACCGTTAGCTGTTGGAACATGTAATTCTACAGATAAATCTAGCGTGCCTGCTAAATTAAAAATTTTAACAGTGAGTGTTTTTTTTGATGGAACAGGAAATAATAGATTTAATACAGAGATAGCTAGAAAAGATACTAAGCTTAGAAAAAAATCTGTCAGTTACGATAATTTTTATTCGAATGTTGCTTTGTTGTATATGGCTATGGTACCTACCATTAGCCATCAGAAAATATATATTCAAGGAGCAGGAACATTTAAGTATAAAAAAGATGAGCTAACTGGATTAGCTGGGGCTTCAGGTAACTCTGGTTATGAACAACGGGTTAATGAGGCTTTTTTAAATTTAACTAAATTAGTTAAGGATAATAAAGCCACTAGGTTGGTTTTGAATATATATGGGTTTAGTCGTGGCTCAGCTTATGGCCGATATTTTTGCTATCGGTTAAAGAGAAAATACATAAATCAAAAATTAGCAGAGCCATCTAGTGTTGGGTTGGATAGTTCTTGTGTATCTATTAATTTAGTTGGACTTTTTGACACAGTTTCTTCATTCAATCTGACTGGACATTATAGTAATGTTGAGCCATATGGTCTTGATGTTAATAAATCAGATGAAGGCATTAATAGGATTGTTCATTTAACATCAGAAAATGATTATCGTGAGCATTTTCCATTAACTTCAATTAATTCTGCTATTAAAGAGAAGATAGGATTTGAATGCAGCTTGCCAGGCGCACACTCTGATATTGGAGGGGGATATTCTGAAGAATATGAAGAAAAAGAGAAGTATTTGGGGTATGAAAGCTTATTAAAAACATCCGAGAATCTGGATTTTATCTATTGGAAATGGTTTTTAGATAAAGGGTATTACTCTTCGAATCAAATTAGTCAAAAACAATTGTCTGATTTAAATAAAACACCTATTACTGTTTATGGTACGAGAAAAGTATTTTATACCTATCAGTTTGTAATTGCTGAAATCATGCTGGAAGTGATGAAGAAAGAGACCAATATTACAGTATATGAGGGCTCAGAATTGCTAAAAGGTTTTAATCTTGTTAAAAATATTAGTTTTTTAAAAGACTATCGGAATCTAGTGGTTCCTTTTGTTGTTAGAAACTATAAAAATAATGGAAAATTTAAAGCACCAGTGCTATCGGAGGCATTGATGAAAAAAATTTACAACAAGTATATTCATATATCATTGGATTTTTATGGATCACCAGGAAATCCTGCGAATAAAGGAACTCCATTAAATAAATATAAAAATTCACATGGACAGTTAGACTTTATGAGGCCTAAAAGACCTTTGGTCACTAAAGGTTATAAATGAATTTTTTACGGGTAGTAATTATATTTTTAGTTAGTTTAAGTTTAAGTTCATGTGATTGGATTGGATTCAGAAAAATGCAGACGTATTCTTTTAGTGTTGATGTCGGTAACCCAGATTTATACCCTGTCATTTATGACTGGTCAGAGTCATATTTGTATGATGCTGATCAGGAAGTTGTTTTGTATTTTGGCGGAATGATTGGCACTGGTGGCGGCTGGGGTGATGGCGCTCAAAATACACCATTAACAGGGGAGTATTCATTACCAAGAGGGGTTCATGTGAAATGGTATTCTATTGCCGAGGATGAGTTTTGGGAGGGGGACTTTAAATTTGATGATATCAAAATATTTCAAATGTTTGAAGAAGGTTTTACCTATTTTAGTCAAAAAAAATCCAAAGAGAAATACTCAACTTTTGTTGTTAATGCAGTTCCAGGTGGGAAGGTTGCTATTTGGCTAATGGGTGGGGGTGAAATGATTTTACTCGGGATGTATCAGGCTAATAAAGTACAAACAGATTGGAATGATTTTGCTAAAGCTTCAATTGGCTATGATATTGACCGTAAAGAATTCCGAGATTTATATTTAAGAGATGAAGTTGGGTCTGGATTATACGGCAGTAAATTGGAGTTATCGGATAGTGATTTTGAGAATTATCTAAGAAATATACCAAAAGATGCAGTGTTTTGGACTGATTTATTACAAGAATATCCATATAAATTTACGATGCAAGAGCCTTTTAAATTAGTTGGTTATAGGGCTTGGTACTTAAATGGTGAAAGTTTGAGTTCGTATTCAAAGAAAATGATAGAGAGTAAATCTTTACCAGTTCCATATAGAATCTATCTTGTTTTTACTTTGCCATCAGGTGAAGATGAAGCAATTGAAATTTATCTGGATAAAGATAGCGTCCAAAAACAATTTAATCAATTCTTTAAATCAAAAGATGTAAATGCTGTCTTGCAATTTGAATTAAAGGAAGATTTATCTGAAGGCTTTTTGTATTTAGTTAATACAAATGGGCAGAAACTAAAGTTAGAAATAGAGGAAGTTTATTTGACCGATATTGATTAATTTCTTGAGATGAAATTTGTAATTGCTTAATATATATTATTAGTTACTTTAATGACTTGTTGTCAAATTATCATCCCTCAGTTAAATGAATTTCAATATGTAATGGTAAGTCTCCCTTTTTTAATAGGAGTTTTAGGAGAACTAATTAACCACCATTGGTGGTGAGTGGCTTTTTATGATTATAAAACCATAACCATGACATGGAACTATTTTGTACTTCCGTTATATCGCTAAATAAATATTGATTCAAAAATCCATAGCTCAGGGTACGATTATATCTTTCAATGTAAGCATTTTGTTGTGGTTTCCTGGTTGACTA